>CBIHLI010000070.1:0-6612 GCA_966210575.1 uncultured Sphingomonas sp. | reverse complement strand
TCGCCGAAATAATCGCCCTGGTACCACAAGGGCCGCTGGTCGGCATCCGCCAGCTCGCGCGCGATCCGGTAGTTGAGCTCGGCATAGCGCGCGCCCTGGTCCCAGCGGATCGGCTGGCTCAGGTCGTCGCCGGGCTTGTGATAGATGTCGGCGAAGAAGCGCTTCCATTGCGCCTCGCCGCCGTTGGCATAGCCGGTCATCAGCAGGATCGCCGGGATTCCGCGAGTCACGAAACGGTAATGGTCGGAGCGGACGAAGATCGCCTCCTGCGGCATCGGGTCGGGCGACACCGCGATTCCCATCGATCTGGCCGCCTCGGCAATATTCCGGGCGACCGTCGAATGCTCGCCGCCGAACGCGATGACGTCGTTGAAGTCATAGAGCAGCACCGGCATGTCGAGGTCGACGACGCCGACGATCTTGTCGATTGGGACGGTCGGATTGGCGGCGAAATAATCGGCGCCGCGAAGGCCGCGCTCCTCGCCGGTGTTGGCGATGAACAGGACCGACCGGCGCGGCGGCCTGCCCGATCCGGCGAATTCGCGCGCCGCCTCGAGCATCGTCGCCACCCCGGCGGCATTGTCGAGCGCGCCATTGTAGATGGCGTCCTCGCCGGGCTTGGCGTCACGCTTGACTCCGAGGTGGTCGAGATGACCCATCAGCACGACATATTCGCTCTTCAGCGCCGGATCGGAGCCGGGCAGCAGCCCGATCACTTCGGGGCTGGTATAGCTCTCCCACTGCATCCGGTCGCTGAGCCGAAGCCGCGCCGGAAAGTCGAAGCCGCGGATGACGCCCCGCCGTGCAGTGCCAAGGACCTTCGACAAATCCTGGCGCGCCGACCTGAACAGGCGCTCCGCGAGCGCTCGCGAAATGCCGCCGACCAAGCCGAGCCGGCTGCCTTGGCTGGCCGCGCCGCTGGGATCGACCCAGTCGGTTGTCGGGCGGGCAATATAGGAAAGGCTCGTAGACCCGCGCCGTTCCCCGGTGCCGGCAATCTCGATCAGCCCGAGAGCGCCTTTGGCCGCGGCGGTCACGGCCTTCGACGAATCGAGATGGGCGGCGATTTCACTTGGAAGCCCCCTGGGCGTCCCCTGGATCGCGACGACGATCTTCCCGCGGACGTCGAGGCCAGCGTAATTGTCGATCTTCAGGCGCGGGTCGCTCACCCCGTAACCGACGAAGACCAGCGGCGCGTCGACGGTCCGCGACTGTTCGGTCAGGCTCGGCCGGACGGCGAAGTCGGTGCCCGGCTTCAGCGCCGACATCTCGCGGCCGATCGCCAGAGATGCCGTCGGCGGCCCCGCATGGCCCGCGCGGCGGAACGGCACCTGCAGGTACCAGCTGCCCTTGGCGCCGCCCGGCTGAAGGCCGATCGCCCGGAACTGCGCGGCGACGTAGGCGGCGGCGATGTCATAGCCGCGCGATTCGGTGTCGCGGCCTTCGAGAAGGTCGCTGGCGAGGAACTCGACGTCGGCGCGGACGCGTTGCGCAGCGGCGGTCTCGGGCTGCCTCGCCGGCGGCGCGGCGGCGAGCAGCGCGGCGGAGAGCGGCGCCAGGAGCAGCCGAAACACCGTCATCGGCTCGAGCGCTCCATCAGCTTCCTCTCCCATTCCAGCGCGTGGCGGACGAGGGTCTCGATGTCGGCAAAGCGCGGAGTCCAGTCGAGCGTTTCGACAAGCCGCCGGTTGGAAGCCACCAACGCCGGTGGATCGCCGGCTCGCCGTGGCTTCATCTCGCGTCGGATCGGTTGGTTGAGCTCGCGGTCGAGCGCATTGAGCACCTCGAGCACCGACAGGCCGCGGCCGTAGCCGCAATTCATTACCAGATTCTCGTCCGGCTTCTCGATCAGCCGCTCGAGCGCCAGCACATGCGCGTCGGCGAGGTCGCTGACGTGGATGTAGTCGCGGATGCAGGTGCCGTCCGGCGTCGGGTAATCACTACCGAACACGTCGACATGGTCGCGCTTGCCGACCGCCGCCTCGACCGCGACCTTGATCAAATGGGTCGAGCCCTTGCCGATCTGGCCCGAGCGGCCTTCGGGGTCTGCGCCCGAAACGTTGAAATAGCGAAGCGCGCCGTAATTGAACGGGTAAGCGGCGGCGCAGTCGGCGAGCATTCGCTCGGTCATCAGCTTCGACGCGCCGTAAGGATTAATCGGCGCTGTCGGCTCGTCCTCGCTAACCGGTACTCGCTCCGGCGCGCCGTAAACGGCGGCGGTGGAGGAAAACAGGATATGCTCGACGCCCGCCGCGACCGCCGCCGAGATCAGAGCGTGGGTGGCGACCGTGTTGTTGCGGTAATAATCGAGCGGCTTGTCGATCGATTCGGGAACGACGATCGACCCGGCGAAATGCATGATCGCCCGGCTCTTCTGGTCGGCAAGCACCCGGTCGAGCAGCGCTTGGTCGGCGATTGAGCCCTCATAGAACGGCACGTCCTCGGGAACGATCTCGCGGGTGCCGGTCGACAGATCGTCGATGACCGCGACCGGCCATCCAGCGTCTCTCAGCGCCAACACTGCATGGCTGCCGATATAGCCGGCGCCGCCGGTCACCAGGACAGGGAGCTTACTCATGGGTGGCGGTCGCTAGCCGAGGAACCGTGCCGACGCCAGCACCCCCCGTCAGAGGTAGGTGCTGGCAACCAGGCTCAGCGGAATCGACACCACCATGCCGAGCGTGGTGAGCAGCATGATGCTGGCAACCTCCGCCTCGGCAGTCCGATATTGCCGCGCGAACAGGATCGATATGGTCGCCGTTGGGAAGGCGCTTGCGACCACTGACGCGTTGGCCATCAGCCCCGACAATCCGCCAAGCTTCATGGCGGCGAAGAACAGCAGCGGCTGCAGCGCCAGGACGACCAGCGATCCCAGCAAGACGAGCGGCGACAAGGTCAGGCGATGCGACGCGAGCACCAGCCCGCAGGCGAATATCGAGACTCCCGATGCGGCAGCCGCGAGCGGGCCTAGCGCGCCGGCCGCATAAGGGGAAAGGTGCAGGCCGAGGATCGCCAGGACACCACCGAGGACCGGTGCCCAGACCAGCGGGTTGGCGGCCGCCCGGCCGATCGATCGGATGAACGAGACCCGCTCCCCCGGTTGCGGCGCCGCGGACTCCAGCAGGAAGACGGCGATGGAAACCTGCGCGAAGTTGGTGATCAACGAGACAAGGCCGACGACCGCCGAACCGGTCTCGCTGCCGTAAATCGGCTCGAGGACCGTGAGCCCGAATACCGGTACGCTGCTCGACGCGAAGGTGTAACCGAGCAGCGCCGCCCGAAGCTTTGTGAACCTTGCCCCGCGCAGCAGCAGGTACAGAATGATGTAAAGCCCGGAATAGCCCACCAGCATGACCAGCGCGACCGGCGCCTGCTCGATCAGGGTTTCGCGTTTGAAATGCGCCATGCTGAGGAACAGCGCCGCCGGCAGCGCATAGGTGAGGGCGAGGTGGCTGAGACCCCGCGTCTGGTCTTCGTCGAAGCTCTTATGCTTGCCGGCGGCATAGCCTAGGCCAAGCACCAGAAGCACCGGCGCAAGCGCGGAAATCATCATCGGCGCGTCGATCGGCATTCTTGTCCCCCAGGTCGCGGCCCCTCTCGCGGTTGCGGGCGCGGCATTTTCGGCTATCAGTCCGCCGCAACTTCCGACGATATCCCGAGCGAGGCTCATGGCAATCACGATTTCGAGCGCGTTCGACGCGGGTAATATCCGCGTCGTCAAACAGGACGGCGACAGCGCCGACCTGGAGATCGTCAACGACCATTTGTCGGACTTCTACCAATGGTTCTACTTCCGCCTCGCCGGCGGCAAGGGCCGCGAGGTCACCCTGCGAATCACCAATTGCGGGGGGTCCGCTTACCCCCACGGCTGGCCCGACTATCGCGCCTGCCTGTCGGCCGACCGCGACGAATGGGTGCGGATCGACGGCACCAGCTACGCCGACGGCGTGCTGACGATCCGCCTCACTCCGGCCGAGCAGGTCGTCTGGATCGCCTATTTCGCGCCTTATTCGATGGAGCGGCACCACGACCTCGTCACGTCGGTCGCCTCGCTCGAAGGCGTTGCCTACAGCTCGCTCGGCAAGTCGCTCGACGGCCAGGACATCGACTGCCTGACGATCGGCGAGGGACCGCTCAACGCTTGGCTCTACGCCCGCCAGCATCCCGGCGAGACCATGGCCGAATGGTGGATGGAAGGCGCGCTCGAAAAGCTCACCGACACCGACGATCCGGTGACTCGGGTGCTTCGCAAGGCGCTCACCTTCCGGATCGTTCCCAACATGAACCCCGACGGTTCGCGCCGCGGCCACCTGAGGACCAACGCCGCCGGCATGAATCTCAACCGCGAATGGCACGCCCCGTCCGCCGAGAAGAGCCCGGAAGTGCTGTGGGTCCGCAACGCGATGGACGAGACCGGGGTCGACTTCGCGATGGACATCCACGGCGACGAGGCGATCCCCGCCAATTTCCTCGCCGGTTTCGAGGGCATTCCGTCGATCACCGAGCGCCAGAGCCGGCTGTTCAAGACGTTCAGCGATACGCTCGAGCGGATCTCGCCCGATTTCCAGACTCGCCACGGCTATGAGATCCCGGCGCCCGGCGCTGCCAATATGTCGATGTCGACGACCCAGCTGGCGGAGCGCTACGGCTGCGTGTCGATGACCCTGGAAATGCCGTTCAAGGACAATTTCGACCTTCCCGATCCGCTCTATGGCTGGTCGCCCGAGCGGTCGAAGCATCTGGCCCGCGCCTGCCTCGATGCGCTGCACGCGATCCTGCCCGATCTGAAGACCGCGACCGCTGACAAGGCGCGGCAGCTGGAGGGAGCGAAGGGCTGATGCCCACGCTCGTCCTGCTCCGCCACGGCCAGTCGCAGTGGAACCTGGAGAACCGCTTCACCGGCTGGTGGGACGTCGACCTCAGCGAAAAGGGCATAGCCGAGGCCCGCGCCGCCGGTACGCTGATGGTCGAAAAGGGACTCGACTTCGACTGCTGCTTCACCAGCGTCCTGACCCGGGCGATCCGCACCCTTCACCTGACGCTGCACGAGATGGACCGGTTGTGGCTTCCCGTGACCAAGGACTGGCGGCTCAACGAGCGCCACTATGGCGGGCTGACCGGCCTCAACAAGCAGGAGATGCGCGACAAGGTCGGCGACGAGCAGGTCAGGATCTGGCGCCGCTCGTTCGACATTCCGCCGCCGCCGCTAGAGCCGGACAGCCCCTATGACGTAAGCGGCGACCGCCGCTACGAGGGAGTCGAGGTGCCGCGGACCGAGAGCCTCAAGGACACGATCGCGCGCGTGCTCCCCTGTTGGGACGAAGCGATTGCACCGGCGCTTCGGTCCGGACGGCGGGTGCTGGTTTCCGCCCACGGCAATTCGATCCGGGCGCTGGTCAAGCATCTGTCCAACATCGGCGATGACGAGATTGTCGGGGTCGAGATTCCGACCGGTCAGCCGCTGGTCTACGAGCTTGCCGACGACCTTGCGGTCATCGACAGCTATTATCTCAGCGAGCGCTAGGCCGCCGCCGATTTCTGCAGATACATCGCCTGGTCGGCGCGGGCGATCACGGCATCGGGCGAGTCGTCCGGTTCGATCATCGTCACTCCAATCGCGACCCCCAGGGTCAGCGGGTTTCCGTCGCAGTCCTTTTCGCTGCCGTCGATTTCGGCGGTTAGCCGCTCGGCGGTCTCGAGCGCTCTCTCTTCGCTGGCGTGAGCGAGGAGGATTCCAAACTCGTCGCCGCCGAGGCGGGCGACGCAATCGCTCTTGCGGATTCCCTGGCTGAGCAGGGTCGCGATGTGGATGAGTGCCTCGTCGCCGGCCTTGTGGCCGTAGCCGTCGTTGATCCGCTTGAGCCCGTCGATGTCGACAAACAGCATCGCCGCGCTTTCGCCGTAGCGCGCCACCCGGCCGATCAGGCTTTCCAGCGCGCGCATGAAGCCGCGGCGGTTGGGAAGCTCGAGCAGCGAATCCTGGTGGGCGAGCTCGTCGAGCTGTCGAACGCGTTGCTCGAGCTGCGCGATCTTGTCGCGCAGCCGCTCGATTTCCGCCAGCGCGTCGGCTTGCGGCGACTCAGTTGCCCCCTCGTTCACGGCCATGGGATAGACCGATTGCAGGCCTTGCGAAATGCACCCAATTTCGCCTGTCCTGATTGCGAACAGTGCAATCGCTTCCTAAACCGCCGCTTCGGCGAGGCGATCAGGAAGAGCGACGTGCCCGGACCACAAGTTGGGATCATCATGGGCAGCAAGTCCGACTGGGAGACCATGCGCCACGCGGCCGATATGCTCGACCAGCTCGAAATCGCTCACGAAACCAAGGTCGTCTCCGCTCACCGCACCCCGAAGCGCCTGTATGATTATGCCGCCGGCGCCCGCGAGCGCGGGCTCAAGGTGATTATCGCCGGCGCCGGCGGCGCCGCGCATTTGCCGGGGATGGCCGCGTCGATGACCATATTGCCGGTGCTCGGAGTCCCGGTCGAAACCCGGTCCCTCACGGGCCTCGATAGCCTGCTGTCGATCGTTCAGATGCCGGCCGGCGTTCCCGTCGGAACCCTCGCCGTCGGCACGGCCGGCGCGGTCAACGCCGCGCTGTTGGCGGCGTCG
>CBIHLI010000069.1:0-6671 GCA_966210575.1 uncultured Sphingomonas sp. | reverse complement strand
TGGCTGCTGTGAAATCTTTGTTCTCCTAATGAGACCAAACGCCAGCGCCGTCAGCGGGTTGCAGCGCGCGAAACGATTGAAGCGCGCTTGCCCCTTCGCCGATCCTTGCTATAGCGCCGCCCACCTTTGACAAAGCGTCCGCGCGCGCGTGGCGGAATTGGTAGACGCGCTGGATTTAGGTTCCAGTGTCGAAAGACGTGGGGGTTCAAGTCCCTCCGCGCGCACCATCCGCCGAGCCCGGCCGGCAAAACTGAAGCAGGACCACCAAATAGTGACCAAGACCGTCGAGACCGAGAGCAAGGGCCTCAAGCACGACTTCATGCTGACCATTCCGGCAGTGGAAATCGACGCTCGCGTCGAGCAGGAGGTGAAGCGGATCGCGCCGCAGGTGCGGATGCCCGGCTTCCGTCCCGGCAAGGTGCCGCCGAACCTCATCCGCAAGATGCACGGCGACGCGCTCCAGCAGGACGCGCTCAACAGTGCCGTCCAGCACGGCGTCCAAAGGCTGCTGGCGGACAAGAATCTGCGGCCGGCGATGCAGCCGGAAGTCGAGCTCAAGCAGGAATATGAGCCCGGAAAGGACGCCGAGGTGCGTGTCCGGCTGGAAGCGCTGCCCGACATTCCTGTGCCGAACATCGACGGGCTCAAGCTCGAGCGCCTGACCGTCGAGCCCGACGAGAAGCAAGTCGACGAGCAGATCGATCGGCTCGTCCAGTCGAACAAGAGCTGGAAGGACGCGCCCAAGAGTCACAAGGCGGCGGCCGGCGACCTCGTCGTCATGGACTTCGAGGGCAAGGTCGACGGCACGCCGTTCGAGGGCGGCAAGGGCGAAGACATGTCGGTCGAGATCGGATCGGGCGGGCTGATCCCGGGATTCGAGGACCAGCTGATCGGGGCCAAGGCCGGCGACGCGCGCGAGGTCAAGGTGACCTTTCCGGCCGACTATCCGGCCGAGTCGATCAAGGGCAGGGACGCCGTATTCGACGTCGTGGTGAAGGCGGTTAAGGTCGCCGGCGAGGCCAAGGCCGACGATGCTTTCGCTAAGACGCTCGGGCTCGACAGCCTCGACAAGCTTCGCGAAATCCTTCGCGACCAGCAGAGCCAGGAGCTCAACAGCCTCACCCGCACGCACATGAAGCGGCGGCTGCTCGACCAGCTCGCCGAGCGCTGCAACTTCGACGTTCCGCTGTCGATGGTCGAGGCCGAGTTCCAGAATATCATGCACCAGCTTCGCCACGAGGCGAGCCACGAGCCCGACCCGAAGGCGGCGCTCGCCGAGATCGAGTCGGAAGCCGACGATTATCGCCGGATCTCGGAGCGCCGGGTGCGGCTCGGGCTGTTGCTGTCGGAAATCGGCGCGGCCAACGGAGTCCAAGTCAGCGACGCCGAGATGAACCGGCTGATCGGCCAGGCCGCCTCGCAATATCAGGGCAAGGACCGCGAGCGCTTCCTGGAATATATACAGCAGGAGCCGGCCGCGGCGGCCCAGCTGCGCGCCCCCCTGTATGAGGACAAGGTCGTCGATTTCCTGTTCTCGAAAGCCGAGGTGACCGAGCGCAAGGCGACCCGTGCCGAGCTCGAAGCCGACCTCGAGAGCGAGGAGGGCCACGTCCACGGTCCCGGCTGCGGGCACGACATCGGCGAGCAGCCGAAGAAGGCGGCGAAGGGCAAGAAAGCCGCCGCCGAGCCTAAAGCGAAAGCTGCCAAGACCGACAAAGCTGTCCCGAGCAAAGCCGAGGGACTGAAGCCGGAAGCTCCGGCGAAGGGCCCGGTCGAGAAGGCGTCCGCCAAGCCGAAGCCTGCCAAGCCGTTGAAGGACGCGCCGGGCGCGAAGCCTCCGGAGAAAAAGCCGGCGGCGAAGAAGCCGGAGGCCAAGGCGGCTGCCAAGCCGGCGGCGAAGAAAGCACCGGCCAAGAAGTCCGCCAAGTAGGACTTCCGGCTCGCGGTTGAGGGGGACGAATGGCCGCGCACAAGCAACCACGGATCGCAGTCCTGCTGCCGTGCTACAACGAGGAAGCGACGATCGCGGCGACCGTCGCCGGCTTCCGCGAGGCGCTGCCGGACGCGGCCATCTACGTCTACGACAACAATAGCGGCGACCGGACGCGGGAAATCGCCGCGAAGTCGGGGGCGATCGTCCGCTCCGAGCGCCAGCAGGGCAAGGGCCATGTCGTCCGGCGGATGTTCGCCGACGTCGAAGCCGACGTCTATGTGATGGCGGACGGGGACCTGACCTACGATCCCGCTTCGGCGCCGGAAATGGCATCGCTGCTGCTCGCCGACCAGCTCGACATGGTGGTCGGCACCCGCCGCCACGCGGCGGCCGCCGCCTATCGCGGCGGGCATGTCCTCGGAAATCGCCTGTTCACCGGCCTGCTTGCTGGCCTGTTCGGACGAAGTTTCAACGATATTTTCTCTGGTTACCGGGTTTTTTCGAGACGGTTTGTCAAGAGTTTCCCGGTGCTTTCGTCCGGCTTCGAGATCGAGACCGAGATGAGCGTCCACGCGCTCGAGCTCCGGATGCCGGTCGGCGAGGTCGAGACCCGCTATCTGGCCCGGCCCGAGGGCTCGGAATCGAAGCTTTCGACCTATGGCGACGGCTGGCGGATCCTGAAGACGATCGCCACCCTCTACCGGGTCGAGCGGCCGACCCTGTTTTACGGCGGAATCGGCGCGCTGCTGCTGCTCGCCGCGCTGATCCTGTCGATCCCGCTGGTGACCACCTATCTCGAAACCGGGCTGGTGCCGCGCGTTCCGACCGCGATCCTGGTCACCGGGATGTCGATCGTCGCGGTGCTGTGCTTTTTCGCCGGGCTGATCCTCGACACGGTCACCCGCGGCCGCCGCGAGACTCGGCGGCTGGCCTATCTCTCGCTCGAAGCCCCGCCGGGGCTGAAGCGGCTGTAACAATTTTGTATCACATTGCCGGAATTGTGCCCGCGGCCGGACAGTTCCGCTTCCTGCCAATCCTGCCCTAGCTTAGCTTCGTTCCCTGATCGACATCGGCTTTGATTGCTGAACAACAGGGGACGGAAATGAAGCGGATTCACATTGCTCTTCGTGCCGGCGCGGCGCTTGCCGCACTCGTCGCAGGTGCTTCGGGCGCGCAGGCCCAGGACACGCTTCCGCCGCCCGACGCGGCGCAGAATCCCGCTTCGACGAATGCCCAGCCGAGCGAGGAAGGCGACATCGTCATCACCGGCTCGCGAATCCGCCGCGATCCGCTCTCCCAGGAAGCGCCGATCGTCTTCGTCGACCAGGAAGACATTGCCAAGACCGGCCTCAATTCGATCACCGACGTCCTCCAGCGCCTGCCGAGCGCGGGCGGGGGGCTCAACAGCAAGTTCAACAACAGCGGCAACTTCGGCAACCCGCCCGACGGCGGCGGAGTCGGCGCCGGAGCAGCGGAGATCGACCTTCGCTATCTCGGCTCGAAGCGGACCCTGGTGCTGGTCGACGGCCTTCGTTACGTCAACGCCGCCTCGGCCAGCGGAGTCCCCGGCTCGGTCGACCTCAATTCCATCCCCGAGAGCATGATCGAGCGGGTCGAAGTGCTCCAGGACGGCGCCTCGGCCATCTATGGCTCCGACGCGATCGCCGGGGTCGTCAACATCATCACCAAGAAAGGCCAGAAGGGCCTCGTCGCCAGCGCCCAGGGCGGCGGCTACCTCGACCACGACGACGGCTGGACGCAGAATTACCAGGTCAGCTGGGGCAATTCCGACAGCGGCCCGACCCGAATCGTCGTCGGCGCCAATTATGTGAAGCAGGACCCGATCAGCTCGGCCGACCGCGACATTTCGCTGTTCCCCGCGCCCTTTGCGACCAGCTGCCTCGCCGGCGGCTGCAGCTCGGGGACGCCGCTCGGCCGCTTCATCGTTCTCGGCCAGGACCTGACGCTGATCGCGCCGGTCATCGGCCGGGCGCCGACGCTCGCCGACTACCGGCCCTATCTCGGCGCCGCCGACGCGTTCAACTTCGCGCCGTACAACTTCATCATGACCCCGCTCGAGCGGATTGGCGCCTTCGCCCACGTCACCCAAGAGGTGACGCCGGACGTCAACTTCAGCGCCAAGGTGCTGTGGAACCGGCGCAAATCGAAAAACCAGGCAGCGCCGCTGCCGCTGTTCGTCGGCCCGGCCGCGGGCAACGGCAATTTGCTCGACACCATCACGATCGACGCCACCAATCCGTTCAACCCGTTCGGGACGTTGCGCGGCGACGACCCGACGACGCCGCTGGTCAATGAAGCGACTTTCGACTTCATCGGCCGACGGGTCGTCGAAGGCGGACCGCGCCGGTACAACCAGAAGGTCGACACGGTTTACGGGACGGCGACCCTCGACGGGCGCTTCATGATGGCCGGGCACGACTGGTACTGGGACGTCAACGCGCTCTACGGCCGGAACAAGGCCGAGCAGACGATGCTCGGCAACATCAATGCCGCCAATTTGGCGCTCGCCCTCGGCCCGGTCGCCAATTGCACCGGCGCCTGCGTGCCGTTCAACATCTTCGGCGGCGAAGGCTCGATCACCCAGGAAATGCTCAACTTCGTCGGCTTCGTCCAGGACGACAGCAGCGAGCAGAAGCTGTGGGGCGTGACCGCCAACGCGACCGGCGGCCTGATGGAGCTTCCCGGCGGCACGCTCGGCCTCGCGATCGGCGCCGAGCACCGTAATTACAGCGGCCGCTTCGATCCCGACCCGATCGTCGCCGCCGGCCTCGGCTCGGACATCCCGGCGCTGCCGACCAAGGGCAGCTATCACGTCAACGAAATCTATGCCGAGCTCAACGCGCCGATCCTGGCGAACCTCCCGGCCGTCGAGCTGCTCGAGCTCAATGGCGCGGTCCGCTACTCCGACTATTCGAGGTCGGGCTCGACGACCAACTTCAAGGGCGGCGTGAACTGGAAACCGGTCCGCGACCTGCGCTTCCGGGGCTCCTATTCGGAAGGGTTCAGGGCGCCGACGATCGGTGAGCTGTTCGGAACCCCGACCCGCTTCGACCAGGAGCTGGCGGACCCCTGCTCGGCCGACCAGAACCCGACCGGGCAAGTGCTCGCCAACTGCCAGGCGCAGGGGGTTCCGGCCGGGTACCAGCAGCTCAACCCGCAGATTTCGGTCCTGACCGGCGGCAACGACGCGCTGACCCCGGAAACCTCGAAGGGCTGGAACTTGGGGGCGGTGTACAGCCCCGCCTTCGTGCCCGGCTTCTCGGTCGAGGCCGATTATTACAACATCAAGGTCGACGGCGCGATCCAGGCGATCGACGCCAACACCACGCTCGAGCGGTGCGTCGTCCAGAACGACGCGGCGGCCTGCGCCAACATCAGCCGCGTTTCGAGCGGCCAGATCACGCAGATCCGCGGCTTGCTCCAGAACATCGCCGGGATCGAGACCGACGGGCTCGACCTCAACTTCGCCTACCGCACCCGGCCGGCATCGTGGGGAACGCTCGGTTTCACCTTGAACAACAGCTTCCTGTTCAACTTCGACGTCATCGTCCCGACCGCAGAGGGAACGGAGACGATCAGCCGCGAAGGCACCGAGCAGGGTAGCCCCGACCAGGCGTTCCCGAAGCACAAGGCGATCGGAATCGTCGACTGGACCGGGCGGATGTTCGGAGCGACCCTGACCGGCCGCTACATCAAGAGCGTCATCGAATCGCAGAACGGCAACAAGCTGAACAGCCGGCTATATGTCGACGGTCAGCTGCGCTTCACGCCGTCGTGGCTGTCGGACGGTCTGGGCTTCGCGATCGGCGTCAACAATTTGTTCGACAAGGACCCGCCGGGCTGCATCAGCTGCGGCCTCAACAATTTCGACCCGACCACCTACGACGTGCCGGGCCGCTATTATTACGCGCGGGTCTCGGTGAAGCTGCCCTAAGCTTCGCCAGACATCACGGAAAATTGCCGGGCCCCGGCATCGCCGGGGCCCGGTTGCATTCGGCGAACTTGAACCTTCCCCGGTTCCGCCCGATGTAGGCCGCACCCATTCAACCCAAGGACCGTCACTCACCATGGATCACCAGGACATCGTCTCGCAGCTCGTTCCGATCGTTATCGAGCAATCGAACCGGGGCGAGCGCAGCTTCGACATCTATTCGCGGCTGCTGCGCGAGCGGATCGTCTTCATCACCGGGGCGATCGAAGACCATATGGCCAGCCTGGTGACCGCCCAGCTGCTCTTCCTCGAGTCCGAGAACCCGAAGAAGGACATCTTCATGTACATCAACTCGCCGGGCGGCGTGGTGACGGCCGGCCTCGCGATCCACGACACCATGCAATACATCCGGCCCAAGATCGGCACTGTCTGCATCGGCCAGGCGGCGTCGATGGGCAGCTTCCTGCTGGCCGCCGGCGAGCCTGGGATGCGGGTGGCGCTGTCGAACAGCCGGATCATGGTCCACCAGCCGTCGGGCGGCGCCCAGGGCATGGCGGCCGACATCGAAATCCAGGCCCGCGAGATACTGCGCATGCGCAGCCGCCTCAACGCCCTCTATGCGAAATACACCAACAAGACGATCGAAGAGATCGAAAAGGCGATGGACCGCGACACCTTCCTCGAGGCCGACGAGGCCAAGGCCTTCGGAATCATCGACGAAGTGTTCGAAACCCGCCCCGAGCAGGGCGAGGATGCCGGCACCCACATGGGCGAAGTGAAGCCGAC
>CBIHLI010000068.1:0-6754 GCA_966210575.1 uncultured Sphingomonas sp. | reverse complement strand
CCACAATCCGCCGCGCACTGATCGATTCGGGAATGATCGACGGTTAGTGGCGTTTAGCTGCAGCTGATCCGTTCTACCCGGTTGCTTGCGTCGAGCCAGGCCGTCAGCCGGTCGGGCCGAAACTCCATCGTGATCATCGTTCCCTGTGGAACCCAGCGGACGATCGCTGCTCCGGACACCCGAAGCATCTCGGCCTCGAGCTCGGGGCTCCTCTGGCGGCCGACAAAGTCCTGAATGCCGGAATCGTCGCAGGTCCGGCCGGAGGGCTCGCCGCGGACCGGGATGGGCTGCTCGGCGGTCGCGCAACCGCTGGCGGCGAGCGTTGCGACGGCAATCGCAATTCGACCGATCATGAATCCTGCTCCTCGACGATGCGGCTCATCTTCAGCTTCCCATTCTCGATCGCGAAGCCCAGTCGCCCTTCGACCAGGGCAAGCGCGTCGCGTCCGAACTCTTCAAACCGCCAACCGCTGAGGATGTTCAAATCCTCGCGAACTCCGGCCGCCAGCGATTCGAGATCGTCGCTTCGGGCAATCAGCTTCGGCGCCACGCCGGTTTCCTTGGCGCGGATCTTCAGCAGCAGCTTGAGGAGGTCGCTGACCAGGGCCGCGTCCTTGGTCAGCCCCGGACGCCTCGGCTCGCGCGACGGAAGCTCGTCGGCATCGAGCGGCTTGGCGCCCTGGAGCGCGGTCATCAATCGCGCCCCGATGTCGTTGTTCCTCCAACCCGCGGACAACCCGCGGACCCGGCCGAGGTCGTCCTGGGTCTTGGGTGGATGCGAGGCGAGCTCGACCATGGTGTCGTCCTTGACGATCCGCCCGCGCGGGATGTTCTTCGTCCTGGCCTCGGTCTCGCGCCACGCGGCCAGCGCCTTGAGTCGTCCAAGGACGGCCGGGTTGCGGCTCGGCAGGCGCAGCCGCTTCCACGCCTCGCTCGGCTCGAACGCGAAGCTCGAGGTGTCGGCCAGCCGCTCCATCTCCTCGTCGAGCCAGCCGCCGCGGCCGGTTTTCCGCAATTTTTCGAGCAGCTTGGGGAAAATATTGGCGAGATGGGTGACGTCGGCAATCGCATAATCGATCTGGCGTTTGTCGAGCGGCCGCCGGCTCCAGTCAGTGAACCGGGCGCCCTTGTCGAGGCTGTGACCGAGCATCGATTCGATGAGGTTGGAATAGCCGACCTGCTCGCCGTGACCGAGCGCCATCGCCGCGATCTGCGTGTCGAACAAAGGCGACGGGACCTTGCCGGTCAGATTGTGGACGATTTCCAGGTCCTGGCTGCCGGCGTGGAAGACCTTGAGCACGTCGTGATTCTTCACCAGCAGGTCGAGCAGCGGCCCCATGTCGAGGTCGGCCTTGGGGTCGATCGCCGCCGCCTCTTCCGCGCTTGCGATCTGGATCAGGCACAGCTCGGGCCAATAGGTGTTCTCGCGCATGAACTCGGTGTCCACGGCGACGAACGGGTGCTTGGCGAGGCGCTCGACCAGCTCTGCGAGCGGCGCGCTTTTGGTGATTAGTGGATGAATCTTCATGGACGTTGCGGGCGCCATAGCGCGCCGTCGCGCCTTGACAAAGTGGCGGGTGAATGGCGAAGCGCTCGCGCGATTTTTCCCGCCAGTCCGGCAAATTTCTGGAAGCTGAAGCGAACATGCACGCCTATCGTACCCATACTTGCGCCGAGCTGCGCTCGTCCGACGTCGGCAAGACCGTTCGGCTGTCGGGCTGGATTCACCGCAAGCGCGATCACGGCGGCCTGTTGTTCATCGACGTTCGCGACCATTACGGAATCAGCCAGATCGTCGCCGACCAGGACAATCCGGTCCAGCAGCTGCTCGATTCCCTCAAGCTCGAATCGGTGATCACGGTGACCGGCGAGGTCGTCGCCCGTGCGCCCGAGGTGGTCAATCCGAAGCTCCCGACCGGTGAGATCGAGGTTGTCGCCAAAGCGGTCGAGGTCCGCTCCGAGGCGGCCGAGCTGCCGATGCCGGTCGCGACCGAAGCCGAATACCCCGAGGAAATCCGGCTCAAGTACCGCTACCTCGACCTTCGCCGCGAGCAGATGCACCGCAACATCCTGCTTCGGTCCGCGGTCATCGCCTCGATCAGGCGGCGAATGATCGAGCAGGGGTTCACCGAGTTCCAGACGCCGATCCTCACCGCCAGCTCGCCCGAGGGCGCGCGCGACTATCTCGTCCCGAGCCGTGTCCATCCGGGAAAATTCTACGCGCTCCCGCAGGCGCCGCAGATGTTCAAGCAGCTGATCATGGTCGCCGGCTTCGACAAATATTTCCAGATCGCGCCCTGCTTCCGTGACGAGGACGCGCGCGCCGACCGCTCACCCGGCGAATTCTACCAGCTCGATTTCGAGATGAGCTTCGTCACCCAGGACGATGTGTTCGCCGCGATCGAGCCGGTGCTGGCCGGCGTCTTCGAGGAGTTCGCCAATGGCCGGTCGGTGACGCCGGCCGGTGAGTTCCCGCGCATTCCCTACAAGGAAGCGATGCTAAAATACGGTACCGACAAGCCCGACCTGCGCAACCCGCTGCTGGTCCACGACGTCGGCGGGCATTTCGAGGGCTCCGGCTTCGGCTTGTTCGCCAAGATCGTCGCGGGCGGCGGTGTCGTCCGCGCTGTGCCGGCGCCGAACACCGCCGACAAGAGCCGCAAATTCTTCGACGAGATGAACGAGTGGGCCCGCAGCGAAGGCTTCGCCGGGCTCGGCTATGCGACCCGCAAGGGCGGCGAATGGGGCGGGCCGATCGCCAAGAACCACGGAACCGAGGGCATGGACAGGCTCGCCGACGAGATCGGCCTTGGGCCCGACGACGGCCTGTTCTTCGCTGCCGGCAAGGAAACCGAGGCTACCAGGCTCGCCGGTCTTGCCCGCACCCGGGTCGGCGAGGAACTCGGCCTGATCGACCAGGGCCGCTTCGACTTCTGCTGGATCGTCGATTTCCCGATGTTCGAATATAACGACGACCAGAAGAAGATCGACTTCTCGCACAACCCCTTCTCGATGCCGCAGGGCGAGATGGAGGCGCTGGAATCGAAGGACCCGCTCGAGATCCTCGCCTGGCAGTATGACATCGTCTGCAACGGCGTGGAGCTGAGCTCGGGGGCGATACGCAACCATCGTCCCGACATCATGTACAAGGCGTTCGAGATCGCCGGCTACACTCGCGAAGAGGTCGACCGCGACTTCGCCGGAATGATCAACGCGTTCAAATATGGCGCCCCGCCGCACGGCGGTTCCGCGCCCGGCATTGACCGGATCGTGATGCTTTTGGCTGACGAGCCCAATATTCGCGAAGTGATCCTCTTCCCGATGAACCAGAAGGCCGAGGATCTGATGATGAACGCTCCGGCGGAGGTGCCGGCGAAGCACCTTCGCGAGCTCGGCATCCGGATCGTCGAACCGAGCTGATTGACGATGCTGTATTAGTCGCATACTACACTCTCGAAGCCAGTTCGGGAGTAATCCAATGAAATCAAGTTTCATCCTGCTCGCCAGCGCGGCGCTCCTCACGTCCACTTCTGCGACGGCGGTGCCGTCGGACTTCGCTGCCAAGGCGGATGCCGTCGTCGCGGAGGCCTGGCCGGCCGACGGACCGGGCGCGGCGATCATCGTCACCGAGGGCGGCAGGCCGGTCTATGAACGGGGCAGGGGTCTCGCCGACCTGGAGTCCAGGCGGCCGATCACGCCCGATACGGTCTTCCGGCTCGGTTCAATCACCAAGCAATTCTCGGCGGCGATCATGCTTCAGCTAGTCGCGGAAGGGAAAGTGTCCCTCGACGACCCGCTCTCGAAATATTTCCCGGACTATCCGCAGCCCGGCGCGAGCGCGACAATCGCGCAGCTGCTCAACCATACGGTCGGCGTGCAATCCTATACCGACATTCCCGGCTGGATGGTCGAGGAAAAGACCAACCGGGCGCTGACCACCGAGCAATTAATCGCCGAGTTCCGCGACCTGCCTTCGCCGTCGAAGCCGGGCGAGAAATGGGCCTACAACAATAGCGGCTATGTGCTTGTTGGAGCGGTCATCGAGAAGGTTGCCGGCAAGCCCTGGCACGAGGTTGTCGGCGAGCGAATTGCCAGGCCGCTTGGCCTGGCCACGATCCGCTACGGGGTACTCGAAAGCGAAACCGAGAAGATGGCGCGCGGCTACACGCTCAAAGACGACAAAGCCGCGCCGGCACTGATGATCCACATGAGCGTCCCCCACGCCGCCGGCGCGCTCATCGGTTCCGTCGAGGACCTCGCGAAATGGAATGCCGCGCTTCATGGCGGCAAGGTCATCCCGCCGACCCTTCACGCAAAGATGATCGCGCCGACTGATCTGCCGGGCGGAGAGACGAATCCCTACGGCTTCGGAATCAGCAATCGCGACATGCGGGGCCGGGCGGCGATCGGCCACGGCGGGGGAATCTTCGGATTCTCAACCGACAGCATCTACATTCCCAGGGACGATGTTTTCGTCGCCGTCTTCACCAATAGCGACTACGCCAGGCCCGACCCGGGCATGGTGATGCTGAAGCTTGCGGCGCTGGCGGTCGGCGACCCGTTCCCAACGTTCGAGAAGGCGGCCGTCGACCCGGCGACGCTGGCCCCCTGGTACGGGGTTTACGCCGTCGAGGACGGCGAGCGGCGCTTTTTCGCCCGCGACGGCAAGCTCTACACGCAGCGCAGCGGCGGCAGCGAGCTCGAGGCGTTCGCAGCCGGCAACAACCGGTTCTTCTACGACAAGAGCCTGACCTGGTTCGAAATCAGCCGTGACGACAAGGGCATGCCGGTCATTGCCATGTATCACCAAGGCTCGACCAAGGCCGAAATCTCGAAACGGACGGGAGATATCCCGCCGGAAGCAAAAGCCGCAGAGGTCGCCCGCGAAACCTTGCAGACTTACGTCGGCGATTATTCGCTCGGCGGCGGCACGGCGGTCGTGCTGCTTGCTGACGATGGGTTGACCGTGAAGGTCGGTTCGCAGCCGACGTTACGGCTCATTCCCCGCAGCGACACCGAATTCGCGGTCGAGAAGGTCGACGCAAAGGTCGTCTTCAACGCCGCCCCCGAGGGTCCGGCCAAAAGCATGACGCTTCATCAGGGCGGCCAGACCATGGAAGCGCCGCGAGCGAAATAGCGCCCCGCGCCTAAGCCGCGCTCGTCCGTGCGATATAGTCGTCGACGTTCTTGGCCAGCACGTCCATCGGCACGTTGCCGCCGAGCACGATGGCATCGTCGAACGCCTTGAGGTCGTACTTCGGCCCAAGCGCCGTCTGCGCCTTGTCGCGCAGCGCGACGATCCGGCTGTGTCCAAGCTTGTAGCCGCAGGCCTGTCCCGGCCATGAGCAATAGCGGTCGACTTCGCTGGCCACTTCCTCGGGCTTCGAGCCGTTGACGTTGACGAAGAAGTCGACGCCCTGCTGCCGGGTCCAGCGCTTGGCGTGGAGCCCGGTGTCGACCACCATCCGGCAAGCGCGGAACGACAGCGACTGCAGGAATCCGAGCCGGCCGACGGGATTGCCGTCATAGGCGCCGAGCTCGTCGGCGAGTTGTTCGCCGTAAAGCGCCCAGCCTTCCGAATAAGCGTTGAAGCTCAGCAGCTGCCGGATGAGCGGCAGCTCGTGGGTGTACTCGCCCTGCCAGATGTGGCCCGGGATCGCCTCGTGGAAGGTGAGATCGGCGAGGTCGTACTTGCGGTGCAGGTCGGTGGTCCGAAGGTTGATCCAGAACCGCCCCGGTATCTTGCCGTCGATCGATCCGGCGCCGCCATAGGCACCCGGCGCGCCCGGTTCTTCCTCGGGCGGCAGCCGACGCACTTCCATGTTCGGGTCGACCAGCGTGTTGAACGCACGCGGCATTTGGGCCCTGATCCAGGCGAGCCGGTCCTGGATGAACGCCATGATTTCGGCCCGGCCCTTGTCGCCCTCCGCAAACTTGTAGCGGGGGTCGTCGGAGAGCGCCTGCATGCGCGCGCCGACGCTGCCCTTGGTGTAGCCGATGTCCGTGAGGATCGGGTCCATCCGAGCGTGCAGCGCCTCGAGCTCCTGGCGGCCCATTTGGTGGATTTCGTCCGGCGAAAGCGTGGTCGTGGTCGCCGCCTTCAGCGCCCAGCTGTAGAATTCGTCGCCCCGCGGCCGAGCCCACATCCCCGCCTCGTTGGTGGCGACGGCGCGCTCGGCCCTCAGCTCGGTGATCTGCCGTTCGAGCGCCGGCGCAACCTCGCTGCTGGTAATTGCCCGGGCCCTTGCCTCCCAATCGCCCGGGATGCCCTTCTCTTTCGTCCGACGGACGATGGACTCGACCAGGCCGCCGCCGTCGCGCGCATTCTTGATCGACAGCTCCATCTGCCCAACTGCCTTGTCGAGCAGGAAGGCCGGCGGGACGAGGCCCATGCCGCGCGCCGTCTGGATCCGCCCAAGCTCGCCGTCGAGCTGCCTCGGATAGGACGCCAGCCGCGACAGATAGGCTTCGGCATCGGCCGCCGTTTCGATCGGATGGTCGCTGTCGAGAAAGCGCGGGATGTCGAGGTAAGCGCCGACGTTCTGGATGACGACGTACGGCGTGTTGCGCCAGCTGCCGACCGCGACGTCGCCATATGGAAGGGCGAAGCCCTCGAGCGCGGTCGCATAGGCGCTTCGGACCACGTCGAAGTTGGTCCGCATCTTGAAGTCGAGCGAGCTGGCGTCGAACGCCTGGGCGCGTGCCAGGTCGTCGCGGAGCGTGTTGGCAAGCCGCTGCCGGCCAAGCTCTGAGC
>CBIHLI010000067.1:0-6861 GCA_966210575.1 uncultured Sphingomonas sp. | reverse complement strand
GCCGATCGCGAGCGCCACCCCCAATCCGGTCGTCGACGCAGCTCGCGAGGTCCGCTCGCCGGGGAGCTTGGGCTCGAGTTCCGGACGCTGGACCTTCGCTACAATCGGCTCCACTTGATTCCGCCTCCGTTGCTCGGCCCGTCGCTGCGAACCCTCGATCCTGGTTCGGAAAGCCAGATCCGGCCCTATTGGCCCAGGCTCGTGCTCGGGATCGGCTACCGAAGCGTTCCGGTCGCGCTCGCCATCCGCGAACTTTCGGTTGGCCGAACCAAGATCGTGCGTTTGGGCAATCCGCGCATGGAGGCGGGGAACTTCGACCTGGTGATCACGACTCCGCAATATGATGTGGCCGACGCCGCCAATGTCGTTCGGCTGCCGGTCGGAATCAGCACGGCGCCGAAGCTCGATCCGACCCGCGAAGAGACGGACTGGCTGCAGAAGCTGCCGCGACCGCACCGGCTGCTCCTGATCGGCGGCAACACCTTCATGTGGCGGATGAGCCCCAAGATAGTCGGCGACGCGGCCGCAGTGCTCAGGCGCAAGGGCGGGAGCGTCATCGCCGTAAGCAGCGGCCGAAGCGAACAGGCTGTCCTCGATTGCGTCGCGGGAGGACTCGCCGGAAGCGAGCACGGCCTCGTCTGGGGGCGCTTCCCGCGTTACCCGGTGCTGCTCGACGATGCCGACGAAATCTACGTCACCGCCGACAGCGTTGCGATGGTCTCCGACGCAGTCGTAACGGGCAAGCTCGTCGGGCTGATCGAGCCGGAGAACACCCTTGTCGGGCGCTTACTCTACTCATTGTCGAAAGCCGGGCTGCCGGTCCCGATCCGCGATATCCATCGCTTCTGGACGCGAATCCGGGCCGATGGCTTGGCCGGTACCGTCGAACAGCCTGTCGCCGGCAAGCTCGACAAGGATCCGCTGGCGACCGCAGTGGCGGCCGTGCGCAATCTGCTGAAGGGCTAGGCAGCCAGCGCCAGCTGCGGGTCCCAGCCGCGGTGGCGGTCGATCAGCTCGAGACTGTCGTGGCGGATGTGGTTGGCCGCCATCTCGTCGCGAATTTCCCGCTCCGTGACCACGCCGTTGTCGTACATCTCGGCGAGCAGCGAATAGATGAACGCCTCCTGGTTGCGGTCGGGATGCGGCTGGTAGCGAAGCAGCAGCTTGTTGATGAGGTTGACCGGCCAGCTGCGCTGAAGCGTGAAATCGACCGGAAGCCCCGACTTCCACGGCTGGGTGCGGCGCTTGGTCGTGTGCAGCAATTTGGTGCGCGGCGTCAGCCGGTCGAAATCGTTCCATTCCGGCTCGAGGAAGCCGATCGTCGCCGAGTCTTCGCGCTTCAATTCGATCCAGGTGAAATAGTCGAATTTGTGGCCGAACAGGCCATCCAGATCCGCATCGAACCGCCAATGCTTGAGCCTGGCGCAATCGAGCAGCATCACCGACGTCGCGATATAATCGCGGCGGCCGTTGTGGCCCGGCCGCGGCACCGCCCAGATCGCCTTGCCCTGCAAGTCGCGGTTGAACAGCTCGCCGACATCGCCGAGCGCGAAGACGTCGGGATCGGTGACGACCGCCACACCCTCATAAGCCATCGCCTCGGGCGGGTAGAAGCGCAGCGGCGTGAAGCTCTGCAGATCGTCCGGGTCCCACTGCCGGACCTGCCCGCCGCGCAGGACGCTTTGGTCGGGATCCATCAGCCGCGGGAAATCGCGCACGTGGAGGATCCGGACGTCGAAGCTATCGGGGTCGCGGGCATTGCGCTTGTAGCTGTACGCCGAGATCTTCGCACCGAGGTACTGGCGGTCATTCGCCTGGATGAACACCGTGCGTTTCACAGCTCCATCTCCTCAAAACCAGCCTGCTTGGCGGTCCTGTCGATCTCCACAAGCACGCTCAAGAGCGATTCCATGCGGTCTAACGGCCACGCATTAGGACCGTCACTAAGGGCTTTCGCGGGGTCGGGATGGGTCTCCATGAACAGGCCGCTCACCCCGGCCGCGACCGCCGCCCGGGCGAGAACCGGGACATGTTCGCGTTGGCCGCCCGAACGCGTGCCCTGCCCGCCCGGAAGCTGCACCGAATGTGTGGCGTCGAACACCACTGGGCAACCGGTTTCGCGCATGATCGCCAGGCTTCGCATGTCGGATACGAGATTGTTGTAGCCGAATGAGGCGCCGCGCTCGCAGACCAGGATGTTGTCGCCGTCGCCGCCGGCCGCCTTCGCCGCGCCTCGTGCTTTGTCGACGACATTGACCATGTCGTGCGGCGCCATGAACTGCGCCTTCTTGATGTTCACCGGCTTGCCGGCGCTGGCTACTGCATGGATGAAATCGGTCTGACGGGCGAGGAAGGCTGGGGTCTGGAGCATATCGACCGCCTGGGCCACGGGTTCGATTTGCGGGATGTCGTGGACGTCGGTCAGCACCGGCACGCCGACCTTTTCGCGGACCTTCTGGAGAATCCGCAGGCCCTCATCCATCCCCGGCCCGCGAAAGCTCTTGTCCGAAGAGCGGTTGGCCTTGTCGTAGCTCGACTTGAAGATGAAGAAGATCCCGAGCCGGTCGGTGATCGCCTTGAGCCGCTCGGCGGTGCGCAGTTGCAGCTCCTCGCTCTCGACCACGCACGGGCCGGAGATCAAGAAGAACGGCTGGTCGAGCCCGATTTTGTGTCCGAGAAGGTTCATGCCCGCCTATCTAGTGCAGCGAATCGACGACCGCCACCGGTCGCCAGTCGCCGAGCTGGTGGTTGGCCGCGAATTCCTTCGGGATCGGCTCGCCCTTGGCGATGCCGCCGGTAACATAGAAGGCGTCGAAGCCCATCCGCGCCGCGCCGAGGATGTCGGTGTCGAGGCCGTCGCCGACCGCCAGCACTTCGCTGGGCGGCGGGTTGCCGGCGAGGCGCATCGCGTGCCGGTAGATCGCCGGATAGGGCTTGCCGTACCATTCGACTTTGCCGCCTAGCTCGAGATAGCGGTCGGCGATGGCGCCGGCACAGGCCTCCGGAACGCCGCCGCGGATCACCACCCGATCGGGGTTGAGGCAGTGCATCAGGACGCCGCGCGCGGCGAGCGGACGAAGCTGGGCGTCATAATCGGCGACGCTGCGGCGGGTCTCGTCGAGCCCCGAGCAGGCCAGCTCGTCGAAATCGTCGCCGTCGGCGATCCGCACGCCGCGTCCTTCGAGGATGGCGCGGTCGGCGGCGGTGCCGATGAAACCGACCGGCCGCTCGGCCTGCTTGAGGCAGGCGATTCCAGCGTCGCCGCTGGTGGCGATGCCGTCCCACAGCGACGGGTCCAGGCCTAGCCGCCGCAGCTGGCGGGCGACGGCTTCGTCGGTGCGCGGCGCATTGGTGATGAGAATGATTTTGCGGCCCTCGTCGCGCCAGCGCCGCAGTCGTTCGGCTGCCCCTGGATAGAGTTGAACCCCGTCATGGATGCAGCCCCAGATGTCGCACAGTATCACGCGATACCTCTCGTCCAGCTGGTCGAGCGCGCTCATTCCAGTCCAGCACTGGCCAGCGCCTCCTCGATCGGCGCGACATCCTCGGGATTGTTGAGCTCGCGTAGCGCGAAGGGCGGACGTTCGACCTCGACCACCGCGACCGGAATTCCTGCGGCCAGGAACCGCAGCTGCTCGAGCCCCTCCAAGATCTCAAGCTCGGCCGGCGGGGTCGCCGCATAGGCGGCAAGCGCCTCCGGCCGATAGGCATAGACTCCGACGTGCAGCCGGACCGGCGACAGCTCGCCATCGAGCGCCCCCTTCGGCAGGTGCGGGAGCAGCCGCTTGGAAAAATAAAGTGCGTGGCCGGAGTTGCCGGTGACAACGCTGGTCCCGCCGACCCGCCCGGCCGCTTCGTCCTGCTGAAGGGCGCGTACTTCGGCGCTCGTCAGCCGCATCGCGGGAGTGGCGACTTCGGCGTCGCCGCTTCGCATCCGCTCGATCAATGCCTCGATGAAGTGAGCCGGCGTCAGCAAGGCGTCGCCCTGGATGTTGACGACCAGATCCGGATCGTCGAGCTGCGCGAGCGCCTCCGCACACCGCTCGGTGCCGTTGCGGCATCCGGCCGAAGTCATCAGCACGGGCGCCCCGAAGCCTTGCGCGGCCGCCGCGATCCGATCGTCGTCTGTGACGACATGGATCGACGCGAGGCCGGCGACGCGTTCGGCTGCCTCAAAAGTTCGCTGGATCAAGGACTTGGGCTGCCCGCCCGCCCCTTTCAGCCCGACCAGCGGCTTGCCCGGATAGCGGCTCGACGCGTAGCGAGCCGGGATCAGCGCGGCGACCCTCACCGCGCCGCCGGGCAGTCGTGGATGTGTAGGACGCCGTGCGGCCGCAGCCCGCCCTCCGCTTCCGGAGCGACGACGAACAGCGACGTGATCCGATGCTCCTCAAACAAGGTCAGCGCGTCGGCGACGAGCGAATCCGGCGTGACCGTCTTTGGATTGGCGGTCATGAACTCGGCGGCGCTGTGTTCCAGCCCACGCTCGATGTTCCGCCGCAAGTCGCCGTCGGTGATGACTCCGACCAAATGCCCGTCATCGTCGGTCACGCCGACCACTCCGAGCCGCTTTTCGGTCATCACCACCACCGCGTCGTGCATCGACGCGTCGTGGCGGATCAGCGGCACCTGATCGCCTTTGTGCATCAGCCGCTTCACGGGCTTGAGCCGGGCACCGAGGGTTCCACCGGGGTGAAGGCGCCCGAAGTCGGTGCGCGTAAATCCCTTCTGCCGCATCGCCGTCATCGCCAACGCGTCGCCAAGCGCGAGGCTCATCGTCGTCGAGGTGGTCGGAGCAACCGCTTCCGGCCCGACTTCCGGCCAGTGGGGCAGGATCAGCGCCGCCGCCGCCGCCTCGCCGAGCGTTGAGCGCGGGTTGCCGGTGATGGCGACGATCGGGATCCCAACCGCCTCGAAATGGTCGATCACCGGCTCCAGCTCGGCCGTGTTGCCGGACAGCGAGATGAGGATGGCGACGTCGCCGGCGGCGGCGATCCCCAGATCGCCGTGAATCGCCTCCGCAAGGTGAAGGAAGGTCGCCGTCGTCCCGGTCGAGGCGAAGGTCGCGGCGATCTTGCGCGCGACATGGCCCGACTTGCCAAGCCCGCCGACAATCAGCTTGCCGGTCGCGTTGAGGATCAGCTCGACGGCGCGGGTGAAATTGTCGCCGAGGCTGTCGGCGAGCGCGTCGAGGGCGCGCGCCTCGTCGTGGAGGATGTCCCGCCCAAACTCGAGCACCGGCTTCTGCGGCTTGTCGACCATCAGGCCGGCTGCGGCGCCGTTGCCGCCTCGGCATCGGGTTCTGCCGCGGAGATCACCTGCGCGGCGACAAGGTCGCCGACCACGTTGAGGGTCGTCCGGCACATGTCGAGGAAGCGGTCGACCCCGAGCACCAGCGCGATCGCTTCCGGCTGGATTCCGACCATCGCCAGGATCAGTGCGACCACCGGAAGCGAGCCGGCCGGGACCCCGGCGGTTCCGATGCCGCCGAGGATGCAAACCAGCATCACCGTCAGCTGTTGCCACAGGCTCAGGTCGATCCCGAAGAATTGCGCGAGGAAAATGACGGTCACGCCCTCAAACATCGCCGTGCCGTTCTGGTTGGCGGTGGCGCCGATCGTCAGGACGAAACGCGATACCCGCCGCGGCAAGTGCAGGCGCTCATCGGCGACCTTCAGCGAGGTCGGCAAAGTCGCGTTCGACGAGGCGGTCGAGAAAGCCATCAGGCTGGCCTCCTGGGTTTCCTTGAAGAACGCGATCGGGTTTTTTCGACCAAGCGTCGCCAGAAGCACCGGGAAGACGACGAACATCTGGATCGAGAGCGCCAGAACGACAACGCCTACATAGGCCGACAGCCGGATCAGTAGGTCCCAGCCGAACAGCGCAGCAAGGTTGAACATGAAGCAGGCGACCGCGATCGGAGCCAGCTTGATGACGATCATGATCAGCCGCATCGTCACGTCGAACAGCCCTTCGAAGCCGCGCTGGAGGGCGCGCGCGTTGGGCGTGTCGGTGAGAAGCAGTCCGATCCCAAAGAACAAAGCGAAGAACATCACCGACAGGATCGCGCTGTTCGACCCCATCACTTCGACCAGGTTCTGCGGGATGATGGTGACGAAAGCGTCGATCCCCGACGGCTGCTCGGTCCCGGTGCGGACGATCGCTCCGGCGCGGTCGGCCTGGGCCACCAGCATCTCGTTCGCGACCGCGCGGTCGACCCCCGCACCAGGCTGGAGGATGTTGACCGCGGCCAGACTGACCGCGACCGCAATCGACGAGACTATGACGGTGTAAGCGAGCGTCCTGAGGCCGACCCGCTTCAGCGAACGGATTTCGCCCATCTCCGAAATGCCGACCACCAGCGCCGAGAACAGCAGCGGGATGACCAGCATGAACAGCAAGCGGAGAAAGACCTGGCCGATCGGCTCGGTCACATAGGTGGTGACCGCCTCGACCCAGGCGGCCTCCGGCTGCGTAGAATAGACGATCAGGCCCGCGACCAGCCCAACCAGGAAGCCGATCAGCATCTGCCACTGCAGCTCCAGGCCGCGCTTCGTTGTCGTCTCTTGCATCAGAACTCCCTCGAGACCGGGCATCGCGGCGCGGCGCAGTCCTTGTCAAGCATCGCCGGCTTTGGCCGACCAAATCCAGGCGGCCGCCGCGAATTCGACGGCATCCCCGGTGAAATGGCGTTCGATGACGGATCGCATTCTCTCCACTGCCGAGGGCTTCTCCTGCTCGGGCATCTCCTCGACGACCCTCGACGCCGGACCGATCGCGCCAAGGAACGACAGCGCCTGCTCGATTGCCCCACCTTCCGCGGCGGCGACGTAGTTGAACGCAACGGGCGTTCCTTCGACG
>CBIHLI010000066.1:0-6931 GCA_966210575.1 uncultured Sphingomonas sp. | reverse complement strand
GGATGATAAGCACGGCACCGGCGGCGCCGAGCTCGAGGACCAGTTCGAGATAATCGTTGTGGGCATGATTGACGTATTCCGAGGTCACCGCGGCCGGGTCTTCATATTGGCGGTAGACCGGCTCGAAGGTCCCGAGCCCGGTTCCGACGGGGAAGCTCTCGCCGATCGCCCGCGCCGTCGTCCGCCAGATCGTTGAGCGACCCTGGACGGAAGAATCGGGGCCCAGGTTCGAGGCCATGCCGCCGATCGGGGTCAAGGCAACCAGGGCGACGGCGGCAACCAGCGTTACGGCGGCAACCGGCAGGGCCAGGCTCCGCCACCGCGTCGCGGCCGGAACCAAGGCGCCGCTCGCCACCAGAACCGGAACCGCGAGCGCGACCGCCGCAAGCGAGCCATTGAGAGCGATTCCGACCGTAACCAGGATCAACGCCGCGATTCCGACCGCAATTCGGCCCTGGGTCGATCCGCCCCGGTCGCTTTTGGACGACACCAGCAAGGCCGCAGCGAACGGAATGCTGACCAGAAGCAGCGTCCCCATGTGGTTGGCGTTGGCGAACAGGCCGACCGCTCCGACGTTGTGGATCGGATAGAGATAAGCCGCGGATTCGGGGCCGCTCGCAACCTGCACCGCGCCGAGCCCGATCGAGCAGAGCATTCCCGCGGCAATCGCCAAGGCGATCCAGCGCGGCGACGGTCGCAGCAGCTTGATGCCGACGAACATGGCGAGCCCCGGAATGATCGCGAACAGGGTCAGCACCGACCGGTAAGGCGCTACCGAAACCGGCAGCCACGGCAAGTCGGCGCCGATTGCCGCATAGGCCTCGGCAATTGCCGAGCGGCCGGGCAGCGCGGTCCACAAATCGGGCGGGAGCGGCACCAGCTGGACCAGCACCACCAGCACGCCCAGGCCGAGAAGCCCGTACGGCACCACCGGATTGCCATTGTCTTTCTCGCTCGGCTCGGGTCGCGACGCCGCCCAGACGATCAGGGCGATTCCGAGCAACTGGAGCACGAGGTTGCGCCACAGGCCCTGCGCGCTGCCGCCGAGCAGGATGCACAGCAGCAGGTATGCAGCGACAAGCAGCGAGCGAGAGCGGCGTCTCATGACGCCACTCTTTCAAGGCTTGTTCGGCCGACGCGGATGTCGCTTTCCTGCGGCGCGTCCAGCGCCCTGCCCTTCAGCGCCAGCCGTTGGGCGGTGCAGCCGCCGGCGGGAACGTCGAACATCGCCGATACGGCTTCGCCCGGGCTGATCTCGAACAGGATTTTGCCGCCGGCGCAGCTCAGCGTCCAGGCGAGCGCGCCGGCAGCGGCGCTTCCCGAGACCGGCGCCGAAAAGCGATATCGGCCGGGCGTGAGAAGCAGCAGCTGGGACGCGAGAGCGACGTCCTCACGGCCGTAATGCAGCACGCGCAGGGACCCGTTCGCGGGCTCGGCGAAGCCGCCGCGGCCGGAAGCGAACGCCCAGTTGAACGGCGGCGGCGCGGCCAGCTGCCGGTAATCTTCGTTGAACAGCAGCGGCCGGCTCCCCTGAACTCCGGAGAAGCGCCGCCACAGTTGATAGGCGCGCTCGTACGATCCTCGCCGGACAAGGCCGTCGAGCAGGCGGTTCTGCCAGCCAAGCGTCTTGGCGTCGTCCGCCGGCCCCGAGGCGCCGTGCAGCTCAATGATCAGCCCGGCATTGTCGGGATCGGCGGCAAGGGCGCTCAGCAACGGTTGCTTTAGCTGCGGATTGGTTTGCAGGACCTTGGCCAATTGCGCGCCCGCTCCGGGCGTTTTGGCATATTCGGCCAGCGCCGGCACCAGTTCGACAACGCTGCCGCGAAGCAGCCGCCCAAGCGTCAGCATCTCGCCTAGGCCATCAGTCACCCGGCCCTGGCGAAGCCAGACGTCGGCGAGAAGGTACCGGGCGGCCGCCGATCGCGGATCGAGCCGGCGCGACTCCACCAGGAGCCGCTCGGCGCGAGCCATGTCGCCGCTCCTTTGCGCGATAGCCGCTTCGACCAGATAGGGTTGCGGGTCGAGCGGCGCCCGACGCTGGAGTTCGCTCAGGCGCCGCATTGCCGAGGGCGGCGGCAGCTGGCCGGCGGCGGCGGCCTGGCCGACCTCGGCCATTGCCGTCGCCATCAACGCGTTGGGGGATTTGGGGGCGAGCGACTCGGCCAGCCCGGGCCGAGTTTCCGCCAGTGCCGCGGCGGCGGTCAGCCGGGCCACCTCGACGGCAAGCAGGGCCGCGACGATGGCCGTCGCGACCGCTCCACGCCCGCTCGATCGGGCCGGCCTAGGCGTCCGACTGATCCGGGATCAGTGCGATCTCCGTCCTCTTCTGACCGATCTTGCCGTACTTATAGCCGTAACCGTAGCCATAGCCGTATCCATATCCGTAGCCATAGCCGCCGCGACCTTCGATCGACTTGGTCAGGGTGGCGCCGACGATATGGGCTCCGGCCGACTTGAGCTTGCCGACCGCTTCGCGGGCGATTCCGGTGCGGGTCTTGCCGCTTTCGACGACGAACAGCACGTCCTTGCTCATCGATGCGATGAGCGGTGCGTCGGCCAGCCCGACCACCGGAGGCGCGTCGATAATGACCAGGTCGAACTGCGCCGAAGCCTCGCGGATGATCGCGTGGAAGCGGCCGGTCGAAAGCAGGTCGGCCGGGTTGGGCGGGATCGGCCCCGAAGCGAGCAGCCACAGATTGTCGAAATGGGTCGGTGACAGATGCCCGGTGATCGGCTCGTTGTTGGTCAGCAGCTTGGTCAGGCCGGTGTCTTCGGACGGCGATTTGAACGCCGGCTTGCGAAGGTCGCAGTCGACCAGCAGAACCGACTTGCCGCGCCTCGAGAAATTCTGGGCAAGCGCGAGCGCGGTCGAGGATTTGCCCTCGGCGGGACGGCTGCTGGTGACCAACAGGACCTTTGGAACGCCCGATTCCGTGCTGAATCCGAGCGACGCCGCGACCGTCGAATAGGCTTCCGAAATCCCCGACCCGGGATCCTTGAGGTCCTCGATGAAATCGCCCTTGCCCGGCTTCTTCGGGATCGTCCCGAGACACGCCAGCCCCAGCTTCCGGCGGACGTCCTCGCGGGTCTTGATCGTGTCGTTGAGATATTCGAGGGCGACCGCCGCCAGCATGCCAAGCGTGAAGCCAAGGCCAAGACCGAACAGCAGGTTCACGAGGATGTTCGGCTTGTACGGCCCCGCGGGGACGTCGGCGCGATCGACGATCGACACCGGCGACGTCCCGATTCCGCCGGCAACCCCGATTTCCTTGTAGCGCTGGAGCAGCGCGTCATAGAGCGCTCGATTGGTATCGACGTCGCGCTGAAGGATCGCATAGCGGATGCTCCGGCCGCGCAGGTTAAGCACTTGGCCCTTGAGGTTCGCGACCTGCCCCTGCAGCGCCCGCTCCGCGGCCGCGGCGGCCTGGAAATCGGCGCGAAGGGCGTTGACTCGGCCGCTGGCCACGCTCGCATTCTCGCGAGCGATCTGGCGGTCCAGCTCCTCGATTTGCGAGCGCAGGCTGACCATCTCCGGATGGTCGGGCTTCATCATCGTCCGCTTCTGTTGATATTGCGCCGCGACTGCCGCTCGCGACTGGCGAATCGCCTGGCTGCTCGCCGTCTCGGTCGAGGTGATGCCGCTGTTCAGCGCCGCCCGATACGTGCCTTCCGCTGCGACCCTTCGAGCGGTCGCATCCGACAAGGCTCGGTTGATGCTCTGCAGGGATTCGCCCTGAGGCGACGTCGCGTCGCTTGCCAGCGCCGTGGCACCTCCGGTCGCAGTGTTGATGATCCCCTCCGCCTGCGCATAGGCGACCAGCTCGCGCTCCGATTTCTCGAGGTCGGTACGAGTCTTGGCGATCTGCCGCTCGAGGAAATTGCGAGCGTAAGCTGACGACTCGTATCGGCGCTGGAGGTTGGAATTGATGAACGCCTCGGCAATCCCGTTGCCGATCTGAGCGGACAGCCGCGGCGAATCCGATGAAAAGCTGAACTGGATCAGCTGCCCTTCCGCGGGCGGAACCACGGCCAGACCTTGCGTGATTTTCGTCGTTGCCGCCTGGAGCCGCCTTGCGGGGTCCAGGCTCTGATCGACGAAGTCGGCATTATTCACGAGATTGAGGTCCTGGGCGACGCGTTCGGCAAGAGTCCTGCTGGACAGCAGGCCGACCTGCGTCGCGACATAATCCCATGGCGTCTCGGGCTCGGCGCCGGCGCTGCTTTCGTCGAGGATTTCTACCGTCGGCGGGTTGACCTGAAGCATGACCCAGGAGCGGTACATCGGCGTGGTGAGAAGCGCGTAGGCGATCGCCAGGGCAATCCCGGCAGCGACACAGCCGCCGATCAGCCATCGCCACTCGCGGACGATCCGCAGCAGCGTCGGCAGATCCAGCATCGGCCCCTGCTCCCTGGGCCGGGCCAGTTGCGTCGCCGGGTCGTATGGCTGGACCGGCCAAGCGCCTTCATCGGGAGTCAGAGCGAGATCGCGGTTCATGCGACCGACCGGGAGCTGATCATAAGGTCGTCGCCCATATCAAAACGGTTGAAAGACTCTCAGGAGCGGGAACGCCTGGAAGATTTGCTTCTGGGCCGCCTTTATGGCGGAGCCGTCAACGACGACGATGTCACCGGAGTAAACCGGCGGATCGTCCATCTCGCCGCGCCGGATGCTGACCAGGTCGAACGCCGCCGCCTGGCGCTGGCCGGAGATCGTCCGAAATACCGCGACTCGGCGGGGATTCGCCGTTTCCTCGTCGACGCCGCCGGCGAGGGCGACGGCCTGCATCAGGGTCATCGGTCCGATCACCGGGAACATGCCGCCCTTGTTGACCGCACCATCGACCGTGACATTGCGCCCGGCCGAAGCCGTGATGCCAACGCTGATGTCGGGGTTCTCGAGATATTTTTCGCCATATTTGCGGGTCAGCGCGTCGTCGAGCTGCGCGGGCGTGAGGTTCATCGCGGCGATGTCACCGATTAGCGGCATGGCGATGTTTCCCCTCAGATCGACCTGATATTCGCCGGTGAGGTCGGTCATTCCGAATACCTTGACCGAAAGCGTATCCATCGGGGCGATCCTGTAGCCCGACTCCAGCGCCGCGACCGACGGCGGGTCCGGAGTGCCGAAATTGCTGCCGCCATAAGGGATGTTGCCGCCCCGAGTTTCGGCGCAGCCGGCCAGGGCAATCGCCGAAACTGCCAGGCTCAGACCTAGGGGACGCAAAGCGAACAACTGGATCGAACGCATCGAAACTCACTCCCAGTCTTAAGGCGGCCCCACTAACCCACTTAATCGGCGAGCGGAACCCGCTCCGTTTCACTTTCGGACGTCTGGATCAGCCAGCGTTTCGGCCCCTCGATGGCAAGGGCGCTGAGGGTTCCGGTGCAATAGGCCCCGGTATCGATGCCGATCCGGTTGGAGGTAACTTCGACCGAGTTGCTGATCGTATGACCATGGACGACGATGAATCCGCGGTCGCTGGTGTCGCCGAGGAACGGCTCGCGAATCCATCTCAGGTCGGTCTGGGACTGTTCGGAAAGGTCGATCCCGGGGCGGATCCCGGCATGGACGAACAGATAGCCGCCGAAGGACACGCTGTCGGCAAAGCTTTTCAGGAAGTCGATATGCTCGGGCGGAATCGCCTGGCGAAGCCGCTGGGTGACGGTTTGGGACGGCAAGCCCGCGAGCGCCGCCGGGTCGACCCCGTAGCTGCGCAGGGTCTCGGCGCCGCCGAACCGCAGCCAGCTTTTCAGCAGGTCGGTCTCGCCGGCCAAGAGCCGGACCAGCACCTCCTCGTGGTTCCCCATGATGAAGTGCGCAGTGGCGCCAGGCGGCGAATAGGTTCGCAACCGTTCGACCACTTGCGCCGAGGCTTCGCCGCGATCGATGAGGTCGCCGAGGAAGACGATGCTGGTCTTGCGCTTAGGGCCATGGGCGATCTCCGCCTCGATCCGTGCCAGCAGCCGGTTGAGCAGATCGAGGCAACCATGGACATCGCCGATCGCATAGGCGCGATGGCCCTTCGGTCCCGACGGCTGCGAATTGCCAAAGAAGAGCTTGCGGGGCTTCATTCAGTCATCGATTCTGTCGAGCGCTTCGAGGTAAGCCGCGACAACACCCTCCTCGGAGAATTCGCGTTCGGCCTTCGACCTTCCTCGTTCACCCATTGCCATACGATCCTTCGGCGACATTTTGGCGATAGACAGCATCGCTTGCGCCAATGCGGTCGCGGAGCGCGCTTCGCAAAGCAAGCCGGTCACTCCGTGATCCACCGCTTGACGGCATCCGGGGACGTCGGCCGCGACGACCGGCGTTGCCATCGCGCCTGCCTCGAGCAAGACGCGCGGCAGTCCCTCGCGATAGGATGGTAGCACAACGCAATCGGCATTTGCGATGAACGGCCGCACATCGTCGGTCCGGCCGAGCAGCTCGACCGCTCCGCTTGCGCCCGCCTCCTCGATGCTTTGGCGTGAGACGGCCTTGGGATGGTCCTCGATCGCGCCGATGACCTGAAACCGCGCCGGACGCCGCTGCTTGACCAGCGACGCAGCCTCGAGAAACTCACCCAGGCCCTTGTCCTTCAATAACCTGCCGATGAAAAGGAAGGTCGGCGGTTGCGCGCCTCCCTTCTTCGGCGCCGAAGCGAAGCGCGCCAGGTCGACCCCCGACCCCGCGACCAGCCCGGCCTGCTCGGCCCGGACCAGGCCGGAGCTGATGAACAGATCGAGGTCCTCCTGATTGTGAAAGAACACCTTGCGCGACCGCCGCAAGCCCCACCGGTAAAGGCGCGAAACGATGGCCTGGAGGATCCGGCCGCTGAGAAAGCCGGTGCCGAGCCCGGTTACGGTATTGATCGCCGGGATTCCCAGCGAAGCCGCCGCCGCCGAGCCGTAGATGTTCGGCTTCGCGGTGAAGCCGAACATCTACGGC
>CBIHLI010000065.1:0-7044 GCA_966210575.1 uncultured Sphingomonas sp. | reverse complement strand
ATCGATCAGTGCGCGGCGGACGGTCGGCAGGCTCAACCGCGCGCGCTCGGCAATCGCGTGGCGGTCGACGGCTTCGACGGCCCGCTCGACCGTCAAATAGTCGCGGTGCAGCCGAGCGCACATGAAGCGCAGCGCCTCGCGCGGGATGTGCAGCCCGCGATCGGCGAAATGCAGCTCGATCAGCGCCTCGAACAAAAGGTCGTCCGGCTCGGCGATCGTCGCGATCGGAGTGACCGCGATTCGGGTCCGCAAGTCGGGCAGAGCGATCTCCCAGTCCGGCGGCGCCCGGTCGACGATCAAGATCAACGGCCGGCCGCTCTCCTGCGCCGCGTTCCAGCCGTGGAACAGCTCCTCCTCGTCGGCGCGGTCGGCCTGGTCGACCACCCGCCCGCCGACGCGCTCGGCAAAGCTGCGCGCCAGCAGACTTCGGCCGGATCGCCTCGGCCCGGTCAGAAGCGTCGCCTTAACCGGCCACAGGCTCCATTTGCGGAAATGCTCGAAGGCCTCGCGATTGCAGTCGGAGACGATCAGCCGCGATTCGCCCTGGCTCTGCGGCCAATCGAGCGGGAGCGCGATTTGCTCCCGTCCGGCGTTCACCGGATCCCGCCCTGCGGCGACTCGGCGGTGGCCGCGGTCGTGCGATTGCCGGCCTCCGGTTCGACCGTGTTGGCCGGTGGCGCTTCCGGCGCCGGTGCCGGGGCCGGAGCCGGCGTAGTCGGCCTGACATACATCCGCAGCTGGTTGCCGACGACGTCGACGCCCCATCCGCGCGACATCAGCACCGAGCGCAGCGTGCCGAGATCGCCGCGATAGCTGACGAAGAAATTGCTGACGCTGCCCAGGGCGATGTTCATTTGCTGGACGCCGTCGACGCCGGGAACGGCACGCAAATGGGCAAGCGCGCTATTGTAGGTCGCGGCATTGGGCGCGACCACCTGGATCGTATAGGTCACCGGCGCGCGGTCCGGCAGCTCTTCTTCCGGCAACGGCGGCGGCGGCGGCTGGTTGAGGCTCGGGTCGCGGCGAAGCCGGCCGGCTGCGAATGCGTCAGCGAACAGACGGTCCATGCGCTGGACGCCGGCGGCCATCAGCTGCGGAATCGCAGCCCCGTTGTCGATCGATAAATCGAACCCGCCGATGATTTCGCCGTCAGGGCCGTGCCTGCCGATGAACCGCGCCTTCGCCGGCCCGCCCGGATACAGGCGGTGGACCATCACTTCGGCGACCAGGATGTCGGCCGCTCCGTAGAGGTCGAGGATGTTGCGCCACCAGCCGCGGCCCGGCCGGGCTGCTTGCGCCGCGTTGATCAGCAACGGATCGACCCCGAGGCCGCTGACCCGGACATAGTCGATCGGGCTCTGCTCGGTCCGGAACTGCGCCCAGGCCCGCTGCCACGGGTTGCGCAGCTCGACGGTGGTTTCCGTCCCAGCCGTGATCAGGACCGGGATCACAAGCATCGGCTGCGACCGTAAGCCGACCCCCGGCATCCCGAGCAGCTGCCCGGCGCGGGCCCGGTCGAAGAGGATTCCAAGGTCGGCGATATAGCGGTTGGGGCCGATCTGCTCACGCTGGACGATGATCGAGGCGACGATCTGGTCGAGCGTCGCATCGGACAACGAGGGCGCCTGCGACACCGGCAGATGGTGGCTCTTCGCCCACAGCAGCTTGAAGCCTTCGCGCTGGGCAATGCGCCATCCCGCGAAGCGCGCGGAATCGGCGTCCTTGCCGCCAACGTCGACGTGGACGCCCTCGATCTCGAGCGTTCCGGAGCTATCGAGCGGAAGAATTCCGCGCTCGCCGGCCTCCATCTGCGCGTAAAGCGCCCCGCCGGCGGCGAGGGCGGCGAATGCAAGCAGGACAGTCAGGAACCAGCGAGGGCGAGCCATTCCCGGGCACTTTTGGCGATAACGGCGTGGAAATCCAAGCGGGTTCTAGGCTAGGCGGCGAGCCGATGCCGCAAAAGCCGCTCACTTATGCCGATGCCGGAGTGTCGATCGATGCCGGCAATGCGCTCGTCAAAGCGATCGGCCCGCTCGCCCGCTCGACCGCCCGGCCGGGAGCGGATGCCGAGCTTGGCGGCTTCGGCGGCCTGTTTGACCTCCAGGCTGCGGGCTATCGCGATCCGCTGCTGGTCGCGGCCAATGACGGGGTCGGGACAAAGCTCAAGCTGGCGATCGAGCTTGGTCGTCATCAGGGCGTCGGCGTCGACCTTGTCGCGATGTGCGCCAACGACCTGATCGTCCAGGGCGCGGAGCCTTTGTTTTTCCTGGACTATTTCGCGACTGGGAAGCTCGAGCCGGAAATCGCGCAGACCGTCGTGGAGTCGATCGCCGACGGCTGCCGTCAGGCGGGCTGCGCACTGATCGGCGGCGAGACCGCGGAAATGCCGGGAATGTACGCGCCCGGCGACTATGACCTCGCCGGCTTCTGCGTCGGCGCGGTCGAGCGCGGCGAGCTCCTCGACGGTAGCCGGATCGGCCCCGGCGACCTGATTGTCGGAATTGCCAGCTCGGGCGTCCACAGCAACGGTTTCTCCCTCGTCCGGCGGATTATCGCCGACCGCGACTGGGACCTTGCCGCCGAGGCGCCGTTCCTCCCAGGCGTGAGCCTGGGCGAGGTCCTGCTCGAGCCGACCAGAATTTACGTCAACGCGCTTCTGCCGCTGGTCCGCGATGGGCTAATACACGGCCTTGCGCACATCACCGGCGGCGGCCTGTTGGAGAACGTCCCCAGAGTCCTACCCGCAGGCCTTCGCGCTGAAATCGACTCGACCCGCTGGCAATTTCCGCCGCTGTTCGCGCTGCTTATGGAAGGCGGAGCGGTCGCTCCCGAAGAAATGGCGCGGACCTTCAATTGCGGGATCGGCATGGTCGCAATCGTCGCCGAAGCCGATGCCGACGCGGTTGTCGACCGGCTCGAGCAAAGCGGCGAGAAGGCCCGTGTCATCGGCCGGATCGTTACCGGCACGCGCGGCTGCACGGTCGACGGTCCGGCGGGCGCCTGGGGCTCGGCCAAAAGCTGGACGGCAAGCCACGATGCGTGACCCCAAGCGGGTTGCGGTGCTGATCTCGGGCCGCGGAAGCAATATGAAGGCGCTGGTCGAGCAGGCCGGCGGTTATGAGGTGGTGCTGGTCGCATCCAACAATCCGCTTGCACCGGGGCTCGAATGGGCGCGTGACCGGGCGATCCCGACCTGGACTTGGGACAGCCGCGGAGTCGACAAGGAAGTCTGGGAGGCCGCGCTCGACCAGTCACTTGGCGATCATCGGGTCGGAACGATCGCTTTGGCCGGATTCATGCGAATCCTGTCGCCCGACTTCACCCGCCGGTGGAGCAGCCGGATCGTCAACATCCATCCGTCGCTATTGCCGAAGTACCGCGGGCTCGACACCCACCGGCGAGCGCTCGAGGCGGGCGACAGCGCCGGCGGCTGCAGCGTCCATTTGGTGACCGAGGAGCTCGACGCCGGCGATGTCATCGCCCAGGCCGACGTGCCGATCGCGCCGGACGACACTCCAGCGACGCTCGAAGCGCGGGTGCTGGCGGCCGAGCACCGGCTATACCCAATGGCTCTGTCGGAGTTTGTGGCGCGATGACCGACCCGCTCGAAAAGGTGCGCGAAGCCGCCCTCGACCTCCCGGAAACTGAGGAGCGCCTGTCGCACGGCCAGCCGACATTCTTCGTCGCCGGGAAGCAATTCGCGCAGTACCGCGACAATCATCACGGCGATGAGCGGACGGTGGTGTGCGTGCGCACCAGTGGGCCCGACGAACAGGCGATGCTGATCGAGTCGGACCCCGACACCTATTCGCGGCCGGCATATCTCGGCCCGAGTGGGTGGGTATCGATCAACCTTGCCGGAGACTCGGTCGACTGGGCCCATGTCGCCGACCGGATCGCCAGGAGCTGGGAGCTTGCGGCGCCGCGCCGACTGCTGGAAATGGGAGGGCGATGAGCGACCATCCAACCCCCGAGGAGGCCAAACGCACGCGGCGGCGCTGGATCGGCTTCGGCGAAGTGATCGGCGTGCTCGCTGTCGCCATCTCCGCGCTCGGGCTATGGAAGAGCTGGGATAGAGACGAAAAACCGACCACCGTCGTCGAGCAGCGCCAGTCCGTCCCTTTGACCCTGCGCGGCCGGGCCGCGGACGACGGCCGCTCGCTGCAAATCGCGCCGGTGGAGGATAGCCACGCGCTGCAATCGCTGACGATCGTGATTCGCGGCGCCAGTTCTCCGATCGAAGTCGCGAGCGACGGCGAGCTTTCGGCCGGCGCCGTCGAGGACGCGCTTCCGAGCGACACCGACCGCGGCAAGGGCAGGCACTGGCTCCGAGCGCGAATCAGCGCCCGCTATGTCGAGGCCGGCGCCGACAAGAACTCGGAAGGAAATTACGTGCTCAGTTATCGCTGGGAGAGTGGCGGCCTGTTCGGCGGCCGCTCGCTTCGACTGACGGGGCTCGCCCGGGCCTAGGCGCCGCCACTGGACAGCGCGTCCTGGATGTGCGGCATTGGCGGTGATGGAGCCACTAAAGATCCTCGTCGCCGCGATCCTCTTCATCGCCGAGCTGGCGGTGCTCGTCCGAGCGATCCTGCGCCCCCATCGCGAACCCGCGGCGCGCCTGGCGTGGGTCATCTTCATCCTCATCGCGCCGGTGATCGGCCCGATCATCTACCTGCTTCTCGGCGAGACCCGGCTCGGGCGAAGAAGGGCCGGCCACGAGATCGATCGCCACCTTCCGCGCCCGACGGTCGATGATGCCAGCGTCCGGCTGCTTCAGTCGGGCAATCATTACGCGCCGTTCGCGCTTGCCCGGACGGTGAACGACCTCGCTCCGGCCGGCGGCAATACCGCCACTCTCGCGGCCGCCGGCAATGGTGCGATCGATGCCATGGTGGCGGACATCGATGCCGCCGCCAGGCATGTCCATTTGTCCACCTATATCTGGCTGCAGGACAATAACGGACTGAAGGTGAAGGACGCGCTGATCCGCGCCGCGAAACGCGGGATTGCCGTCCGGGCGCTGGTCGACGCCCTGGGATCGCGCCCCTTCATCCGCTCGCAACATTGGCGCGACCTGGTCGAGAGCGGGGTTCAGATGAAGGTCGCGCTGCCAATCGGCAATCCGATTCGGGTGCTGACCCGAGGACGGCTCGCCCTGCGCAACCACCGCAAGTCGCTGGTCGTCGACACGGCAATCGCCTGGTGCGGAAGCCAGAACATCGCCGACCCCGAATTCCGCATCAAGCCGCGCTTCGCGCCGTGGGTCGACATCATGACCCGCTGGGTGGGGCCGGTGGCGCGCGACTGCCAGTTCCTGTTCGTGTCGGACTGGATGGGCGAAGGCGGCGGCGACATCAGCGACTGCATCTGCGAAGTGACTGCCGAACTTCGACCGGCGGCGGCCGGAATCATCGCCCAGGTCATCGGCACCGGCCCGACCCTGCCGTTCGACGCGATGCCGACCTGTTTCGCCGAGCTGATCCATAGCGCCCGCGAGGAGCTGGTGATCACGACGCCATACTTCGTGCCCGACGAAACGCTGCTTTATGCGTTAGTGTCCGCCGCCCGCCGCGGAGTGCGGACGCTGCTTGTCTTCCCCAAGCGCAACGACAGCCTGATCGTGGCTGGCGCCAGCCGAAGCTATTATCGCGACCTGATCGATTCCGGCGCCCGGATCTTCGAATACCGGCCCGGCCTGCTGCACGCCAAGACGATGGTCGTCGACCGTTCAGTCGGGCTGATCGGTTCGGCCAACCTCGATCGCCGCAGCTTCGAGCTCAATTTCGAGAACAACATCCTGTTCGCCGATCCCGGCTTCGCCGCCGAGATTCGCGACCGCCAGGACGAGTATATCGCCGAGTCCGACGAGGTCACCGCCGACCAGGTCAAGGGTTTCAGCCTCGGCGCCCGCTTTGGCCAAAACTTCCTGGCAATGCTGAGTCCGATCCTGTGACCGGGTCTGCTACGCAGGCGAAATGACTTTGCGATTGCTGTTTCTGCCACTGCTCGGCTTACTGAGCGCCTGCAACATGGTGATTTCCGACACGCCGATGTTCGCTGAGGGCGACCGAGGCAGCGCAATGCCGAGAGACGGCCTTTGGCTCGGCGACGATGCCGATTGCCGGTTCGACTCCGACCAGCCTGAATCCAGCTGGCCGGAGTGCGCAGTGTGGGTGGTTGTCCGCGATTCCGGACGCGTGCTTCTCTTCAGCGGAAAGGGCGAATCGGAGCGCATCGGCGGACTGTTTACCGCAGGGAGCCCGGCAATTTTCCAAGCGGAATGGATCGACAAGGCCAAGGAGCCTGCCCGACCCTATTTTGCTTATTATGCGGTCGAGCCGGCCGATGTCGGGTCCGACGGACGTTTCACTGCAGCCTCAGTCTGGCCAGTCGACTGCGGAATCCAGGAAGAACCGAACTTCGACATTCAGCCCTTTCCTGGAATCAGCCTCGAATGTCGGCCGTCATCCACGCAAGCCATTCGGTCGGCCGCGGATGCCAGCCGAAGAGCCCGCCGGATGGAGGAATGGCAATGGCTCCGCGCGGAAGCTCATTAGCTCAGCCGACGATTTCGTCCGGCGTGAAGAAGAAGTCGATCTCGATCGCGGCGTTCTCGTCGCTGTCCGATCCATGGACCGAATTGGCCTCGATCGATTCGGCGTAGTTCTTGCGGATCGTGCCCTCTGCGGCGTCGGCCGGGTTGGTCGCGCCCATCACTTCGCGGTTGCGGCGCACGGCATCTTCGCCTTCGAGCACCTGGACGACGACCGGACCGGAAGTCATGAACTCGACCAGGCTTCCATAGAACGGCCGGTCCTTATGGACGGCGTAGAAGCCCTCGGCCTGCTCGCGGGTCATTCGGATGCGCTTCGAGGCGACGACCCGAAGGCCCGCTTCCTCTATCATCCTGGTGACCGCTCCGGTCAGGTTGCGGCGAGTGGCATCGGGCTTGATGATCGAAAATGTGCGCGTGACGGCCATGGCCGGGCGTCTCCTGGAATGCGTGGGATTGGAATTGCCGCGCCGCCTAGCCGCACCGGCGAC
>CBIHLI010000064.1:0-7067 GCA_966210575.1 uncultured Sphingomonas sp. | reverse complement strand
ATGCCGACAGTCTGACCCCGATCAGCCGCGACGATTATCGCTTTTCCGACCATCCCGCCTATCTGGCGGCCTTCCGGGCGACGCCGGACAAGATCCGGAAGCTCGAGTGCGACATTCTCCTGACCCCGCATCCGTCGGCGAGCAAGATGATCGACCGAATGGCGGGACGCGCCCCGCTCGATGATCCCGGCGGCTGCCGGGCATATGCCGACACAGTCGAGAAGAACCTCGAGGAGCGGATCGCGAAGGAATCCGCCGCCAAATGAGCTGGCGGCTGACGGTTGCCGCCACCCGGGCCCAGGCCGAGGCCCTGCCCGACTCCAGCGACCATTTTCCCGGCAGTCCGCCGGTGCTGGTCGCCGACGAGCCGGACCCGGCGCGGCCCGATTCCTGGCTGATCCACGCTTATTTCGATCATCCGCCCGACGCCGATGAGCGCAAGCTCGTCGAAGCCCTTGGAAATGGCGAGGCGCAGTTCGAGCAGCTCGGCGAGGCCGATTGGGTGACGATGAGCCAGTCCGGACTGCAGCCGATCCGCGCCGGCCGCTTCTTCGTCCACACGCCGATGCACCGCGCCCGCCCGACCGGGACCATCGCCTTCGAAATCGACGCCAGCCTCGCCTTCGGCACCGGCCAGCACGCGACGACGTCAAGGTGTCTGGAAGCGCTCGACCGGCTCGAGCGCGACGGCGCCGCTTTCGCGAACATTGCCGACATCGGCACCGGCACCGGGGTGCTGGCCTTCGCGGCATTGGCGCTGTGGCCGCAAGCCCGGTGCATCGCCACCGACATCGACCCGGTCGCGATCGATGTCGCCCGCGACAATGCGGCGATCAACGGTGTCGCCCTTGGCCATGGGCCGGGACAGCTGCTCCTCGCAGTCGCCGACGGCATGGGCTCACCGATGCTTGCCGCGCGGGCGCCGTTCGACCTCATCATCGCCAACATCCTCGCCGGCCCGCTGATCGAGCTGGCGCGGGATTTCGCCAAGGCTCTCGCGCCGGGCGGAACGATCATCCTCGCGGGGTTACTCGACAGCCAACGCGACGCTGTTGCCCGCGCCTATGAAGATCAGGGGCTTGGGCTGGCCGATGGCGGCTCGGGCGAGTGGCCGGTGCTCGTCCTTACTCGACCCCCAGCTGGTCGAGCATGAAGGCGTAATATTCGGCCCGCGACCGATATTGCTGGAAGCGGCCCGACTTGCCGCCGTGCCCGGCCTCCATATTGACGCGGTAGACGAGCGGGTTGCTGTCGGTCTTCGTCGCCCGCAGCCTCGCGACATATTTGGTCGGCTCGTAATATTGCACCTGGCTGTCCCACAGGCCGGTGCCCACGAACATCGCCGGATAGGACTTCGCCTCGATCTGGTCGTAGGGCGAGTAAGACAGCATGTAGTCGTAGAACTTCACGTCGGCCGGGTTGCCCCACTCGTCATATTCGTTGGTGGTTAGCGGGATTGAAGCGTCGAGCATCGTCGTCACCACGTCGACGAACGGAACCTGGCTGATGATGACGTCATAGTCCTCAGGGGCCATGTTCACGACCGCCCCCATCAGCAGCCCGCCGGCGCTTCCGCCCTGCGCCGCCACCCGGTCCTTCGCGGCATAGCGCTCGGCGACAAGGAAGCGGGTTACGTCGATGAAATCGGTGAAGCTGTTCTTCTTGTTGAGCAGCTTGCCGGCGTCATACCAGGCGCGGCCCATCTCCTGACCGCCGCGGATATGGGCGATCGCATAGATCATGCCGCGGTCGAGCAGGCTTGGCGTCATCGGTGACCAGCTCGGGTCCTGCGAGAAGCCGTAGCTGCCGTAGCCATATTGCAGCATCGCCGCCGTGCCGTCGCGCTTGAAGCCCTTGCGATAGACTAGCGATACCGGAACCTTGGTTCCGTCGCGGGCCGTCGCCCACACCCGTTCGGTCACGTAATTGGACGGATCGTAGTTCGGCGCGGGCGTGCGCTTCAGCAGCGTGCGCTCGCCGGTGTTCGCGTCGACCTCGTACCAGATTCGCGGCGTGGTCAGCGAATCGTAGGTATAGCGAAGCCTGGTCGTGTTCGATTCCAGGTTAGCGCCGAGTCCCATCGCATAGGCCGGTTCGTCCGAGGCGACTTCGCTGCTTTTCCCATCGTTGGTCAGCAGTCGCATCTTCTTGTTGCCGCCCGAGCGCTGCTCGATGGCGATGAAGCTGTCGAACGGCTTGAAATTCTCGATGAAGACGTTCGGGTCGTGCGGGACGAGGTCGGTCCAGCCGGAGCGGCCCTTGGCAGCATCGGCGTCGGCGAGCGTCATCAGCTTGTAATTGGGTGCGTCCCAGTTGGTTCGGATTACCCAGCGATTGCCGATGTGATCGGATTCGTAGCGAAAATCGCGCTCGCGCGGAGCGACGACCTGCCATTCGCCGGGATTGGCGGCGCTGGTGCAGCGGAACTCGTTGCTGACCGTGCTCTGCAGGCCGATGCAGATATATTTGTCGTCGCTGGTGCGGCCGACGCCCATGTAGAAGCTGTCGTCCTTCTCTTCATAGACTAGCTTGTCGGCGGACGCCGGCGTTCCGAGCACGTGCGACTTCACCCGCTTGCTGAGCAGCGTCACCGGGTCCTTTTCTATGTAGAATATCGTCCGATTGTCATCGGCCCAGACGAAGTTCGGCTCGACGTTCTCGACGACGTCCGCAAGCGCTTCGCCGGTCGCGATGTTCTTTACCTTGAGCGAATATTGGCGGCGGCCGACGGTGTCTTCGGCGTAAGCGAGCAGCGCATTGTCCTGGCTGACCATCCATTCGCCGATCGAGAAGAAGCCGTGGCCTTTCGCCATCGCCGGCTGGTCGAGCAGCACCTGCTCCTTGGCTTCGAGCCCGCCTTCCTTGCGGGCGATGATCGGATAGTCGCCGCCGGTCTCGAACCGGCTGTAGTAATAAAAGCCGCGCTGGCGCGCCGGAACGGATGAATCGTCCTGCTTGATTCGGCCGACGAACTCGGTGAACAGCTTCTCCTGCAACGGCTTGGTGCCGGCGAGCAGAGTGTCCGCATAGGCGTTCTCGGCATTGAGATAGGCCAGCATCTGGGGATCTTTGCGGCTGTCGTCACGCACCCAATAATAAGGGTCGCTGCGCTCCTTCGGCCCCTTGACCATGTACGGCTTCTGCTCCGCGACCGGCGGCGCCGGCACGGCCTGCGCGAGCGCATAGCCAGGGACGGCGGCGGCCACCGCCGCGGCAACAACGAAACGCTTCATTAAAAACCCTCCCTCAACCACTCGCTTTGGCCACAATGCTGGCCCATTCTTCCTCGCCGATCACCCGGATTCCGAGCTCCTCGGCCTTCTTCAGCTTCGATCCGGCGCCCGGCCCGGCCACCACCAGGTCGGTCTTGGCGCTGACCGAGCCGGCTGTCCGCGCCCCGAGCCGCTCCGCCTGGGCCTTAGCCTCATCGCGGCTCATCGTCTCTAGGCCGCCGGTGAAGACGATTGTCTTGCCGCTCCACTCGGTCTGCTTCGCCTCCGACACGAATGGCTTCGGCCGCACTTCGGACAGCAAGTCGTCGAGCGCCGAGCGATTGTGCTCTTCGTGGAAGAAGTCGACCAGCGCTTCGGCGACCACCGGGCCGACGCCTTCGATGGACGACAATTCTTCGGCTGCATCAGGCGAGGTCGCCGCGCTTCGAAGCGCCTCGATGGTGCCGAAGGCTCTGAGCAAGTCCTTGGCGGTGACGATCCCGACGTGGCGAATCCCCAAACCGAACAGCAATCGCGCCGGGTCCGGCTCGCGCTTGGCTTCGATCGCGGCGAGCAAATTGTCGACCGATTTCTCCTTCCAGCCTTCGCGATCGATCAGCTCCTCGCGGAACCGGTGGAGCCGGAAGATATCGGCGGGCGAGTTGAGCCATCCAAGCTCGAGGAATTCGGCGATCGATTTTTCGCCCAGGCCCTCGATATCGAGCGCTCCGCGCGACACGAAATGCCGCAGCCGCTCGAATCGTTGCGCTGGGCAGATCAGGCCGCCGGTGCAGCGCACGTCGACTTCGCCTTCTTCCGCCACCGCTTCGCTGCCGCATTCGGGGCAATGGTCGGGAAAGCTGTAGGCGTCGCGCGGCTCGTCACGGGTCAGATTCTCGACCACCTGCGGGATGACGTCGCCGGCGCGTTGGATCAGCACCCGGTCGCCGAGCCGCAGCCCAAGCCGGGCAATCTCGTCGCGATTGTGCAAAGTGACGTTGGCGACAATCACCCCGCCGACCCCAACCGGCGTCAGCCGCCCGACCGGCGTCAACTTGCCCGTCCGCCCGACCTGGATGTCGATCGCTTCGAGCGTGGTTTGCGCCTTTTCGGCGGGGAATTTGTGCGCCAGCGCCCAGCGCGGCGCCCGCGCGACGAATCCCAGCCGCTCCTGCAGGTCGAGCCGGTCGACCTTGTAGACGACTCCGTCGATGTCGAAGGGAAGGTCGGCGCGCGCCTTCTCGATCGCCCGATAATGGGCGAGCATCGCGTCGAGATCGTCGCACCGAACCAGCAGGTCGATGACCGGAAAGCCCAGCGCTTCGATCCGCTTCATCGCCTCGAACTGGCTGTCCGCCAAAGGCTCGGAAATCTCGCCCCAGACATGAGCGAAGAAGTGCAGCGGCCGGGCGGCGGTGATCGACGGGTCCTTCTGCCGCAGCGAGCCGGCGGCGGCGTTGCGCGGGTTGGCGAAAATCTTGCCGCCGCTCGCCGCCTGCCGCGCGTTCAAGGCCTCGAAATCGGCCTTCGACATATAGATCTCGCCTCGCACCTCGAGCACTTCGGGGGCGCCGGCGATCTTCCGCGGAATGTCGGTAATTGTCCGAACGTTGGGCGTGACATCCTCGCCGACCGATCCGTCGCCGCGTGTCGCACCGAGCACCAGCTGGCCCTTCTCGTAGCGCAGCGAGCAGGACAGGCCGTCGATCTTGGGCTCGGCGGTCACCGGCACCGCGGCGCTCTCCGGCAAGTTGAGAAACCGCCGGATCCGCCCGACGAACTCCTCGACTTCTTCGTTCGAGAAGGCATTCTCCAGACTGAGCATCGGCCGCGCATGGGCGACCTTGGCGAGCGCCCCGCCAGGAGCGGCGCCGAGCCGCTTCGACGGCGAATCCGGCCGCACCAGGTGCGGGAAGCGCGCTTCGAGCTCGCGGTTCTCGCGGACCAGCGCGTCATATTCAGCGTCGGTTATCTCCGGCGCATCCTGGGCATGGTAGAGCCTGTCGTGGCGGGCGATTAGCTTCGCCAGCCGCATCAACCGATTGGCGGCCTCGGCTTCGGTCGGCTCGTCAGCCATTCGCGCCGAACAATTCCTCGAGCAGGTTGACGAAGCTCGTCCACGACCGCTCGGCGGCCAGCGCATTGTAGCGCACCCCCTCGATCCCGATCTCGTGCGCGTTGGGATTGGTGAAGCCGTGGGCGACATGGCCATAGGCGTGGATTTGCCAGTCGGACCCGGCTTCGGTCAGCTCCTTGCCGAACGCGACGACCGCTTCGGGCGGCACCATCGGGTCGTCCCAGCCATGGAACGCCACCACCTTGGCGCTGATCTTCTCGGGCTCCAGCCCCGGCGGATCGAGCAGCCCGTGGAAGGCGACCGCGGCGGCGATGTCGGCGCCGCTTCGGGCCAGATCGATCGCGCACAGGCCGCCGAAGCAATAGCCGGCGACGACGATCTGGCCGTCCTCGACCTCGTCGATCTCCCGCACCAGTTCGAGCACGTGGACCAGCCGGCGGCGGAGCGCGGCGCGGTCACCTTTCAGGCGCCCCATCTCGCCGAACATCACGTCGCGTTCGGCGCCACGGAACTTCTTGCCGAACAGGTCGGCGACCAGGCTGTTGTAGCCGAGCTCGACCAGCTGGCGGGCGAAGCCCAGCTCGAGTTCGGAAACGCCCATCACCGTCGGCACCAGGATCACCGTCGGCCGCGCCTGGCCGTCGCGTCGGCCGACGAACACACTCTCCAGCTGCTCGCCTTCGAAGTCGTGCGGAATTTCTCTCTGCCTGCTCATCCGGTCTCTTTAGCCAGCTCGGCCAGTTTCGCCACGCTGTTCATGTTCCGCGCGGTGCCCGTCGCCGCGGCCGGGATCTGCAGTTTCGATACGCCTTGCCCGTCCGGATAGTGAACGTAGATTTCGCGGGTTCGGGCCGCCATCCGCTCGCCAGCGACGTTTCGGGCATGATCGGCAAAAGCTTCCGCCGGCGCTTCGTCGAGGAAGATCGCGACGACCCGGTTGCCGGGCTGGTCGGCAAACGGATTGGCGGCCGCGACCTTGGCCATTTCTTCGGCCGTCCGGATCATCACCGGCACCGGCGCGCCCATATGCCTGCCCAGCGCCTCTTCGAGCGCCGCCTTGAGCTCGATTTCCTTCTTGTCGCTCGCAAACAGCAGATTGCCGCTGGCGATGAAGGTGCGAGGAGACTCAAGACCGAGCTCGGAGCCGATGCGCCTAAGATCTTCCATGCGCAACGTCCGCTTGCCGAGGTTCACGCCGCGAAGAAGCGCGACGTAGCTGGTCATGCCGCGTCGAGCAGCCGCGACGCCTGCGCCCGCGCCTCGTCGGTGATCGACGCGCCGGACAGCATCCGGGCGATCTCCTCGCGCCGCTCGTCGCCGGTCAAGCGCCGGACGTGGGTCCGGGCCGCGCCGCCGTCATGGGCTTTTTCGATCCGGTAATGGTGGGTCGCGCGCGCCGCCACCTGCGGCGAATGGGTCACCACCAGCACCTGGCTGTTCTTCGCCAGCCGCGCCAGCCGCTCGCCGATGGCGCTGGCGACCGCGCCGCCGACGCCGCGGTCGATCTCGTCGAAAATCATCGTCGCCGCGCTTCCCGCCTCGGCCAGCGCGACCTTTAGCGCGAGGATGAAGCGCGACAGCTCGCCGCCCGAGGCGATCTTGGTCAGCGGCCCGAACGGCGCGCCGGGATTGGTCGAGATTTCGAACTCGAGCCGGTCGGTGCCGGACGGGCCCGGCTCGGCCTCGCCGATCGCGGTCCGGAACCGCGCCGAGTCGAGCTTCAGTGGGGCCAGCTAGGCGGCGACTGCCAGGTCCAGCCTGGCCGCAGCCTCATGCCG
>CBIHLI010000063.1:0-7075 GCA_966210575.1 uncultured Sphingomonas sp. | reverse complement strand
GCCTCGTTCGCCGAATAATCGCCGCATGCCGCGAGCCCAAGGCTCAGCGCGCCGGCCGCCAGATAAAGCGTTTTCATGGACCTTCCTCTCACGGTCTTTGCCGTTGAAAGGCAAGAATGAGCGCCGAGCGGCAGAGTTCCAGTTCGAGCGCCAGAGCATAAGCGAAGCTTATGTCGAGCTTCGCGGGCTAGCCGCGCTTTCCTTTCCGCCGCGGTTGACAAAGCGACGCGATAATGGCGGCATCGGACCCGGATGCGGGGCCGGTCCGCCGCCCTGCAGCAACGGGGGAACACAATCATGACCTTGCCACGTCCGGCAATCCTTTTGACGGCCGCAGCATTGCTGTCGCTCGGCCTTGGCGGCTGCGGCAATTCTTCCGCGAATGCCGACGATTCGAATGCAATCGATCCCGCGAGTGTCGAGCCCTTTGAATTCCCTGCCCGTGACGAATCTGGAATGCCTCCCCCAGACGGGTTGGAAAGCGGCGGCGGGTCGGCGCCCGCTTTGACCCTCGCGTCCGGTCCGGACGTCTGCTTCCGCGAAATCGCCAAGAAGTTCGGTTCCGAGGTCAAGGTAGCGGAAATTACGTCCTTCTTTAGCGCCGGCGAGGCAATCTCCGGGCGTTCGTCCGAGCCGCGCGGCCAAATGACCAGCTGCACGGTCAGCTTCCAGAATCCGTCCGATCCCCGCAAGTTGCTTACCGCGCGCTTCGATACGAGAACCGGCACGTTCGGTGAGCCGTCTCCGGTGGAAATTACCGTGATGGGCGGCAATGCCGCGAACTTCCGGCTGGCGGACTATGTGGTCCCCCTGGGGCGGGTCAACGCGGCGGCGCTCACGGGCGTGATGAACGCGCAAGAGCAGCGCCTGAAGACGGTCTATGGCGAATATGCCTGGTCGGGCGTGCGCCTGTCGGGGCCCAGCGCGTTCAGCCGCACCCATACGCTCCGGCTCGACCTCGACGGCCGCCTCGCCGCCAACGACATTAAGGAATCCGGCTATGCATCGGTGTCGCTCGACGGCAAACGGATCACCGCCAACCATTTGATGCCGTAAGCGCTGGGCGCGGCTATCGGCGGCGAAGCTGCCGCCGCCGAACTACCAGAAAGCGACGGCGAAGCCGGCGGCGACGATGGCGAGCGTGACCCCGAGCCCGACGACCGAGCTCCGCCAGTTTGAGAATGTGCGTTCCATCACTGATCCCCCACAACCCGGCGTCTGTTTAGCACGGATCGCTTCGGCGCGGAGGTGAAATGCTGGCGCTCCAGCAACTTAGCAATGCGTGGCGGCTTGGCTTCGAGTGGCCCGCGTCAGTCGCGGGGGAGCAGCCCGCCGGGCTTGGTGGTCGGCTGCGACACGTTGCCCTTCTTCGCCTTGGACGCCTTGGGCTTGCGGATTTCCTTGTTCGATCGTTTCTGGCCCTTAGCCATTGTCCTTCGTCTCCTTGCGCGTCTCGAGACGCTTGAACATGAATCCGCTGTCCTGGTTGCGCGGGCGCAGCGCTTCCTGGCGGATCAGCGCGGCGCGAGCGCGGCCCAGCGCGTCGGCGTGGCCGCCGCTCCAGTCTGGCGCCTGCTCCGCCATCCTAGCGGGCATCCTGGCGCGGGCGGTAATGGCTGCGTTCGACGTCGCCTTTAATGACGTGGGCCTTGAGCCTGCGTCGAAGCTTCTCGGCGCCGTCGGTGCTCATGCAGACCAGCCGCACGCCGCCGCCCGGCAGCGCCTCGATCGCCGAAACCCCGACCTTGGCGGCCTGGCATTTGGCGAGGACATCGTCCGCGTGCATGGAAATATTGATGGCTCGGCTCATAAGCTTGCGGCGCTCCTTGTTGGCAGGCGGGAGCGCGTGTCGTCTCTCAGCCGGCTGAAGGCCCACGGTGACGTGTTTCAGGCGGTCTCGCCTTCTACCACAAAAGCCGCCGCGAAGCGAATTGGCCCAGCGGCTTGCGCCCCTTCGCAATTCATTCATTTCGGGTTCACCGCCGAGCGACGGGATGAAGGCCTGTTGCGACCAGCGCGGGACAGCGCCGAACACCCGTTCGTTTTACCATCGACGGCTCTTTTGAAGGGAGACGAATGATGACGATTATGCGGAAGATCCTTGCCGGCAGCGCGGGCATTGCCGCTCTTGCGGCGGCCGCCCCCGCTTCCGCGCAATATGCTTACCCGGGCTACGGCTATGGGTATAACGTGACGGCGGTTGCTGCGCAGCGGTGCAGCGCGGCCGTTCAGCAGCGGCTGGTGACTCGCACCGGCCTAAGCGGGGTCATCGGCTCGCTGCTCGGCGCCTATGCGGCTACTCCGCGGGTGCTGAGCATCACCCAGGTGGTTCCGCGCCGCACCACGGTGCGGGTCCGCGGTCTCGCGACCAGTGGCCGGCCGGCCTACAATCCGTACGGCGTCTATGGCGCGGTCGGATACTCGTATCGACCGGACCTGTCGTTCAAGTGCGACGTCGACTATCGCGGCTTCGTCCGCGACGTCGACATCAACCGCCGCTAAACGGCCGGTTGTCGAAACAAGGAGGAGCGTCGGTTCGCCGGCGCTCCTTTCCTGTGCAGCCGGCGCTAGCGTTCGGCGGCTCGGCGGTCGACGTACCACGGGGTCAGCATGGTGACGTCATTGCCCTTGGCCTTCTTGGGCGCCATGCGGGTCAGGTCGAATTCGCGGTCGAACTGCACGCCGCACTTGCCGTTGGCCGCCCATTTGACGGTGCCGCTGGCGGGGCCGACGCCGACGATGTCGATGTTGAGCTGGGTTCCCGGGGCGAGCGGCCGGCGGCACTCGACCAGCGCCCCGGTGACCGAGATGTTGCGGAGGCGGATTTCCTCCTCGTAGCCGTCGATCATCGCCACCGCCCGGCGCATCAACCGATGCCTGGGCTCGCGGAGGAACTGGAAGCCCGCGGCTTCAACCCGGGCGCGGTTGGCGAGCTCGCGGGCTGCGCGGGCGGCCGCCGGGCGGCCGCAGATGTAGCCCTGGCCGTGGCTGCAGCCGAGCTCGCGGCTCAGCGCCAGATCGTCGTGGGTCTCGACGCCCTCAGCGCAGGTCTCCATCTCCAAGCTGTCGGCGAGGCTGACGATGGCGCGGATAATGGCGCTGTTTCGGCTGGTCGGCGAGGCGGCGCCGCGGACGAAGCTCTGGTCGATCTTGATCTTGTCGAACGGCGCCTTCTTCAAATAGCCGAGCGAGCTGTAGCCGGTGCCGAAATCGTCGAGCGCCAGCCGGACGCCGAGCTTCTTCAGCCGGGCGAAGGTTTCGTCGGTGCTGTCGCCTTCGGCCAGGAACACGCCCTCGGTGATCTCGAGCTCGACCTTGCCGGGATTGATTTCGGACTGGTCGATGATCCGGGCAATCGAGTCGACGATCGCCGGGTCGTTGAACTGCACCGGCGACAGGTTGACCGCGATCCGGACATGGTCGGGCCAGTTGGCGGCTTCCTTGAGCGCCGTTTCCAGGACCCAGCTGCCGAGCTTGCCGATCAGCCCGCATTCCTCGGCCAGGGGGATGAACTTTTCGGGCGAGATCGCGCCCCGAACCGGGTGGGTCCAGCGGACCAGCGATTCGAAGCCCGAGACCTCCTCGGTCGCGGCTCGGACGATCGGCTGGTACGCCACTTCCAGCTCGCCGCGCTCGACGGCCTGGCGAAGGTCGTTTTCGAGCACCTGCCGGTCGGTCGCCTCGCTGTGCATCGCCGCCTCGTAGAAGCAATGCTTGCCGCGGCCGGCGGCCTTGGCCGCGTAGAGCGCCAGATCGGCGTTGCGGATCATGCTGTCGGCGCAGGCCCGGCCCGGGTCGCCGATCGAGATCCCGACCGACGCCCCGATCAGGACTCGATGGCCTTCGATGACATAGGGGCGCGACACCTGCTCGATCAGCGTCCGCGACAGCGATTCGAGAAGGCCGATGTCGACCGTCCCCGGCAGCACCGCCTTGAACTCGTCGCCGCCGAGGCGGCCGACCTGGCCGTGCTCGCCCATCACCGATTTCAGCCGCTTGGCGACTTCGCGAAGCAAAGCGTCGCCGATCGGATGGCCGAGCGTGTCGTTGACGTTCTTGAAGCGGTCGAGGTCGATCAGGAACAGGCTGCAGCCCTTCTGGCGATGGGCCGCATTGCGGAGTGCTTCGTCGAGCGTCTGGCGCATCTTCGCCCGGTTGGGCAGGCCGGTCAGCGAATCGAACCGGGCAAGCCTCGAGATTTCCTGCTCGGTCCGGCGCTGCTCGGTGAGGTCGGTACCGATCCCGCGGAAGCCGAGGAATCGGCCGCGGTCGTCGAACACCGGATTGCCCGACAGCGACCAGTGAATGTCCTGGTCGCTGCCGGCCCGGACGATGACGTCGGAGAATGGGAAGCGCGCCGACAGGTGGAAGCCCAGCGTCTTGCGCTCCTCGATCACCCCGTCGACGGTCGTGTCGACCGAAAGCAAATCGGTGAACTGCCGCCCGAGCAGTCCGGCCGGCTCGCACTCGAAATCGTCGGCGAGCTGCTGCGAGACGTAGGACAAGGTCCCTTCGGCGTTGGTTTCCCAAAACCAGCCGCGGCCGCTGTTCTCGAATTCGTCGACGAAGGTGAGTGCCTTGCGGGCTTCGGCGTCGAGGTTGAGCCGGCGCCTTCCGGCCGCGATCACGGTTCGGGCCGCGGCGACGCTGTACGCGACGAGCAGCAAGGAAAGAACGGCGACCCCGACCGGAATGACCGGCGAGACCGAAAAAAGAACCGATGCCCCGGTCGCGACGAAGGCGTTGACCACCGCCAAGGGGGGCGAGCTGATGGCGACGATCGCCGACATCGCGATTCCGGCGCAAATCGCCACGGCGACGACTCCGGCAGGCGGAGCAGCCGAGCTGAAGATCACAGCGAGGCCGAACAAGGTCCACAAGACCCCCGCGACCGAGAGGTAGATGCACATCGCCCGGGCGACCGCATGGGGGGCAGGCTCGACCTTGTGCCGGCTGTAGAGCCCGATCGCCGCGGCGATGTCGAGGAACAGAATCAGTGCGAGCGGGATCAGCGGCGTCGTGTAGGAACCGACGATCGCCAGCTTCGGCTGCAGGAACAGGCAAGCCAGGCCAAGAAGCAGGTGGGTCGCGCCAAGCAGAAGGGCACTGTTGTCGAAAGAGGCGACGCGCGATTCCGCCAGCGAATCGTCGCCCGAGGATTCCGCCGACTCGATGTCGAACCAGAGCGCCTCGCGCACCGATGCCCGCTCGGACTTTCCAAGCGACGATTGACCGACAGCTTTGGCAAAGCGCGTTCGCGCCATCTGCATGACCTCACCGGCGGAGGATTCCCGCTCCGCATGCGTGAGTCTTTACCGGCGCCAGGTAACGGCGACGCGAACGAACAGGGTTAGCGAGGAGTTAAAGCGCTTCGACGGGAAGGAAATCCGGCACCGACAAATAGCGCTCGCCGGTGTCGTAATTGAAGCCGAGAACCCGCGGCCGATCGCCCAGCTCGGGCAACTTCTTGGCGATTGCGGCGAGCGTCGCGCCCGACGAAATCCCCACCAATATGCCTTCCTCGCGGGCCGAGCGAAGCGCCATCGCCTTGGCTTCGTCGGCGCCGACCGTGATCGTGCCGTCGAGCGCGTCGACGTCGAGGTTGGCCGGGATGAAGCCAGCGCCAATGCCCTGGATTGGATGCGGCGACGGTTCGCCGCCGCTGATCACCGGCGACAGCTCCGGCTCGACCGCGAAAACCTTGAGGTTCGGCCAGGCCTTCTTGAGGACATGCGCGCAGCCGCTGATGTGGCCGCCGGTTCCGACCCCGGTGATCAGCGCGTCCAGCGGCTCGTCGCGGAAGTCGTCGAGGATCTCCTTGGCGGTGGTGCGCTCATGGACCTCGATATTGGCCGGATTGTCGAACTGCTGCGGCATCCAGGCGCCGGGGGTTTCGGCGACGACCTCCTGGGCCCGGGCGATCGCGCCCTTCATGCCCTTTTCGCGCGGAGTGAGGTCGAAGCGGGCGCCGAAAGCGAGCATCAGCCGCCGCCGCTCGACGCTCATGCTGTCGGGCATCACCAGGACCAAAGGATAACCCTTCACCGCGGCCACCATCGCCAGGCCGATGCCGGTGTTGCCGGAAGTCGGCTCGACGATGGTGCCGCCGGGCTTGAGCTTGCCCGACGCTTCGGCGTCTTCGACCATCGCCAGCGCGATCCGGTCCTTGATCGACGCCGCCGGGTTCGATCGCTCCGACTTGATCCAGACTTCCGCTTTGTCGCCGAACAAGCGGTTGACGCGGATATGCGGCGTGTTGCCGATCGTCTCGAGGATGTTCGAAGCTTTCATGGCTATTCTCCTGTCAGGCGCCGCCGGCGATCACGGCGGCCTCGGGCGGCGGCTCTTCGGGTACTTCGAAGGTGCGGGCGCGGCGAAGCTCTGGGAACCAGCGCGCCCAGATCAATGTGACAACGATTGCAGCGACCCCGCCGCCGACCGTGGCGGCGACTGGGCCGATGAGCGCCGCCAGGAAACCGCTGCGAGTTTCGCCAAGCTCGTTCGAGGCAGAGATCGCCAGAGTCGAGGCGGCGCCGACGCGGCCGCGCATCGCGTCCGGCGTGTGCAGCTGGATCAGCGACTGGCGAATGTAGACGGAAAACATGTCGGCCGCCCCGGCCAGGGTCAGCATCGCCAGCGACAACGGGTACCAGGTCGACAGGCCGAAGACCGCTGTAGCCGCCCCGAACACCACCACCGCGCCGAGCATCTTCACCCCGACGTTGGTCTTGATCGGCCGGAACGAGAAGAAAATCGCGGTCAGCGTCGCGCCGACCGCGGGGGCCGCACGCAGCGGCCCGAGGCCCTCCGCTCCGACGTGGAGGATGTCGCGGGCATAGACCGGAAGCATCGCCGTCGCCCCGCCGAGCAGCACGGCGAACAAATCGAGCGTGATCGCGCCGAGCACCAGCCGGTTGCGGCCGACATATTGCAGGCCTTCGATCATCCGCCTGAGCGGCCTCCCCGGTTCGATTTGTGGCCGCGCGACCGGCCCGATCAGGAACAGGCAGACGGTCGAAAAAGCGAACAATGCCGCGCTGAAGCCGTAGGAATAATGCGGCACGATGTCGTAGAG
>CBIHLI010000062.1:0-7077 GCA_966210575.1 uncultured Sphingomonas sp. | reverse complement strand
ATGTCGGTGCCGACGATCTCGCTGGTCGAGAGACGCAGCGGGTTCAGGAAGACGAGCATCGTTGCGCCCAGCGCGCCGGCGCCGATCGACGTCAGGGTGACGAGCACTCCGAGGACTGCGCCGGCGGCGACCGTCAGCGGCGCCTGCCAGCTGGTCGGGGCGATCGACGAGCCGCGCCGTTGCCGCGCCAGGACCCAGCGGTGCAATGCCGGCCGGGCGATGGTTGCGACCGCCGTCGCGACCAGGACGAAGCCGAGCGCGAACGGCAGCCAGCCATGCTCGACCTGCGACCATCGCATGGCGCTCAGCACGATCAGCGTGACGATGGCGGCCGGGACGCTGCCCATCGCCAGCCGGGCGACGACGGCGAGGTCGGCGCTGCGCTTGACGTGATGGACCGCTCCGCCGACGCTCTTGGTGATTCCGGCGAACCACAAATCGGTGCCGATCGCGGTGGTCGGAGCGACTCCGAAAATCAGGATCAGGATCGGCGCCATCAGCGAGCCGCCGCCGACTCCGGTCAGTCCGACCAGCAGCCCGACAAGAAAGCCGGAGAGGGCATGCGCAAGGTCCATCGAGCGCGGCTAGCACGCGGATTTACGGTTGGGGAGCGGCGAGTGTGGCGCTTGCGCGGCGGCCGTGGCCGCGATGCCACAGGCTAGTTGCGCGGAAGCAGCGCCAGCGCACGGACGAACGCCTGCTCTTCGGCGGCGCGGAAGGCGCTTCGCCCGCGCGGCGGGTCGTCGCCCAGGCCGGTGACGAAAAACGCGACCCCGGTGCCGCGCGCGCGGTCGATCCAAAGGCCGGAGCGGAGGCCGTACGCGTCGCCGCCATGGCCGATGCGGACGATGCCGTCGCCAACGGGGTCATCGGCGCAGTCCCGCGCGGGGGTGGGAATGGTGTGAGTTGCAAGACCGTAGGTGCAATAGAAGCCGTGGTCGGTATTGCCGTTGCGGCCGTCGAACCGCCAGACCGGGGCGAGCAGTATCTCGACCGACCGCGGCGACAGGATCCGGACTCCGTCTAGGGTGCCGCCGTTCAGTAACAAACGCCCGACCCGGGCGAGTCCTCGGGCCGATATCCTGAGACCGCCTTGCGGCGCGAACACGGCACCATTTTCGCCAAGCCGCCACAACGACAGGTCGCACGGCGTCGGCGCTTCGACATAGACCGGGCAGGCCGGACGTTGGCCGTGAAGGTCGTCCCGCACCGGCGTCCCGTCGGGCGCGCTCAACTGCACTGCCCGGGCGACGGCCGAATCGCTGCAGGTCGGCCAGTTGAAGCAGGCGTCGATCTGCATCGGATCGAGCACATTGGCCCGCATCCAAAGGTCGAACCGCTCGCCGGTCAAGCGCTCGACGATCGCCGCGACGATCGGGAAATTCATGTTCGAATAAGTGAAATATGTGTCGCCCGGCCCGTGCTCGAGGTCCCACGACGTCGGTACGGCCATCACCGGCCGAAGCGAGCCGCCGAGCGGGATCACATATTGGTCGTCGTGGTCGCGGATCGAGCTGGTGTGAGAGAGCAGCTGGCGAAGGGTGATCGGACGGTCGGGAAAGGCGGGGTTGCGAAGCGGCCAGCCGAGCCATTGCGAGACGTCGGAATCGAGATCGAGCCTGCCGGCCTCGACCAGCTTCATGACCCCGATCGCGACGACCACCTTGGTGATCGACGCGATCCGCACCGGATCGTCGGGAGTGACGGCTCGGCCGGTTTGCGGGTCAGCGACGCCGTCGGCGAAGGCGGCGACCTCGCCGGTGCGGTCGAAGGCGACGCCGGCCTGCGCGTGCGGCGGAGGCAATTGGATGCTGGTGCAGGCTGCAACGGCGAGGCCGATGGCCGGAATGAACGCGCGCTTCATGGCGCGATCACCCTAAGGGCTCCGGGACGGATCCGGTAGACGAGCGGCGGCTCGAAGCGCTCGGTTTCGCCGTCGACCGAGATCGCCAGCGAGGCAAGCGGCGAATCCACCCTGAGCTGGCGCACGCCGTCCATGTGCTCGAGGTCAATGGTCCGGTCGCGCCCGACCAGCGCCCGCGCGACGGCGGAGCAGAAGCCGAACCGCGACTTGCGACGAAGCAGGACGACGCACAGCTCGCCGCCGTCGAGGCGCTCGCGGGTTCCCGCTCCCGGCATTTCCAGCCGGTAGGCATTGTTGCCGACGAACAGCAAAGGCGTGTCGACCCGGGCCCTTTCCTTGTTGACGGTCAGGACCAGCCGCTGGCTGGAGAAGCGCAACAGGGTTCGAACGGCGGCGACCGCCATCGCCCATCGCTTGCTTCGCCCCAGCTTCGAGCGTTGCGCTTCGCGGTCGCGGACCATCAACGGATAGAGTCCCACCGCGCTGTTGTTGATGAACACCCGGCCGTTGACTTCGGCGACATCGACCCGCCGGTCGCGGCCCTGCGCGATCAGCCTGGCGGCGGCGTCGGGATCGAAGGGGATACCGAGGTCGCGGGCGAAATGGTTGAGGGTCCCGAGCGGCAGGATTCCGAGCCTGGTGTCGGAGCCGGCGAGCGCTCCGGCGACGGCGCTGATGGTGCCGTCGCCGCCGCCGGCAACGACCAGCTTCGCCCCTTCCGCAACCGCTGCTTCAGCCTGTTGCGACAGCTTGTCGGCGTCCAGCCACCGCGCGCGGCCGGCGATTCCGGCGCTGCGCAGCGCGGCTTCGACCGATGACCGGTCCCCGGCCGATCCGCTGCCGCGGTTCAAGAGGATTCGCGTATTCATTGGCGCGCTAACGCGCGGGATACGGATCAGGCCGCCTTGCCCGAATCCTCTTTGGCGGCGCAGAGGCCGACCTTCTTGCCGGACATTTTCCGGCGCATCGCATAGTCGCCGGCGCCGGTGAAATAGGTGGCGGTCTCGACATCGGTTTCGAAGCCGTCGGCCGAGAAGGTGCCGCTGACCGATTGCGCGATCAGGCCGGGCGCGCCGGGCCGGGTGCAGTTCAGCGTTAGGGTCAGCCGGCCGTTGCGGGCGTAGGCGTTCTCGATCCGGCATTCGTCGCCGGCCTCGGAGAACATGGCCGGCTCGACCGATCCGTCGGAGGCGACACAGGCGCGGTGGGTTACGGCTTTGCCGTCCGCCTTTGCCTTGGTCCCGGGAGTGGTTTGGTCGGTCGACCGCAGCGATTCGACCAAAGTGGTCACTTCATACTCGCCGGGGTTGAGCGCCGCGGGCACCTGCTCGCTGCCATTGGCGGTCGGTTGCTCCTGGCCGCAGCCGGCCAGCGCCAATGCGCTCGCCGCGATCACAAACCACTTCATCGACCCCTCCCGTGTTCGGCGCCCTCAGGCCTTCTTGCCGGTGCACTCGCCGATTCGTTTGGCGTCGACGCGCATCCGCATTCGCAGCCCGGCCGCAGCCTCCGGGCCGCCCTGCTGATCCATGCTCATCGTCATGCTGTAACTGTCGCGCGAATAATTACCCGCCATCGCCATCACCTGGGTGGCGCCTCCGGCCTGGCAGCGCATCTTCGCGTCGATCTTGCCGTCGCCCATCTTGAAATGATCGTAGCGGCACTGGTCGCTCTTGCCGGAGAAGAAATCCTCGCCCGGCCGCTTGGCTTGTGCCTCGGTCAGGCAGCTTTCGAACCCTTGAGGCTGGCGAGCGGCGAACATGTCCTGCATCTGCCTGGCGACTTCGGGCGGCATTCCGGGCGCACTGACCTCCTCGATTCTCACCTTCGAAGACCATTTGCCCGGCCGCATGACGAACTCGCCCTGGGTGCCGGACTCGGCGACCTCGCGCGCCACTTCGCCGACACTCGCATTCTTCACGTCGACTTCGGGCTCGGAGCCGCAGGCGGCCAGCGGAATCGCGCAGGCAATCAGGATCAAGGCAGATTTCATCACTCGGCTCCCCCTGTTCGACCGGCACAATAGGCCCGCCAAGGCTGGGCCGCTAGCTCCAGATGCGCACCAGCTCGGCAGTGTTCGGAAGTGCGTCGATCGATCCATGCACAAGCACGATCAGAAGCAGGCTGCGCGAGCGCGCCCAAAGCAGCCCGAGCGCTACCGAAAGAGGCGACAATGTCGCGATCGTATAAGCCGCGACCTGGATCGGATCGGTCGACCAGCCGTCGGTGCCGGGGCCGCCGCGCAGGTAAAGGCCGGGCCAGTGCGCGAGCCCGAACAGGATCGAGGTGACGACGATCGCGGTTGCCGGCGACGATAGCCAGGCGGTGAGGCGCGATTGCAGGCCGGCGCGGAACAGGAACTCCTCGCACAGGCCGGCCTCGACCGAATACCAGGCCCAGGACACCGCCACCCAGCCGACGGCGGCGACCGGCGCCAGGCCGAGCGCGCCGATCAGCCGAAGCGACGGGCTAACCACCGAAAGCAGTGCGAACATCAGCGCGCTGAGGACGATCAGCGCCGGCCAGAACCCGCGGCGTTCGATGCCGGTGTCGAACAGCGGCCGAAGCGCTCCGCCGAAAACGGCAATAATCGCGATCGGAATCCCGACGTGGATCAGCAGCTTGTAGGCGAGCACCGCAAGCTCTTGAGTTTGTCCCGGTGGGATCGCTTGCTTGATCGATCCGAGCCAGATGCCGATCAGAAGCACGGCATAGACGGCGATATAGCCAAGGAATGCCAGGGATTGGCGGCGCGGATTGGCGACTGGAACCGCCGGTGCATCCATCTTGCGCGTCAGGAACCAGATCAGGCCGCCGAGCATCAGTCCGAAGATCAACAGCGACGCGATCGGGAAGACCCAGTCGCCACCGGTGGCCGCCAAATAAGCGGTCGAGACGCCCCACACAGCCACGTATCCGACCAGCGCCCGAGCTCCCGTCGGGCCGAGAAATTCGCTGAGAGTCATTGCGCCCCCTCAACGACTATTAATGCGGCGCCGTCCTAACTGTCGAGGGCCATTCCGTACGCCAGGCCGCCCGGCGGAGCTGTGTCAGCGATAACTTTGCCTGGAGTTTGCAGCTGCGCAGGGACGGGTGACTGCCGACGGCGAAGGACCGCGACGCTCAGGCAATAGCCGAGGATGGCACTGCCCCCATATCCCACCAGCGGTGTTGGATAATTGCCGAGCGCCGCGGCGGCCAGGGCTGTGACCCAAACGCTTCCGAAGACAAGCAGCGGCAGCCGGTTGTGTCCGCCTATGGCCAGCAAAGTCGGTGCAATCAGCAACACCGACCCGCCGAGCACGGCGAAACCCGCGAACGCGCTCGACGAGGGTGCGGAAAACAGGATTTGGTCGACGAACGGGGAGGCAGGAAGGCGATCGGGGCGCGCCATTGCGACGATGAACGCAACCAGGCCGGCCGGCGCCAGCCAAAGAAACCGTCGCCGATCCGGCGCGAGGATAAGGACCAGGCCGACACCGACGACAGCCATTGCCGCCATCGCTCGGTCGGGCTGCAATGCCATTGCCGTAAGCGATAGCGCGAGGCCTGCGGCAGAGGCCCCAGTTCGTTCGCGCGCGAATAGAACCAGCATCGCCGGCAACAGGATGAGACTGGGCTGAATGGTCACAAGGCCGACGGTCACCCAGCGGACGGCGCCGTCCACGGGCTGTCCGAGCACGGCCGTTGCCATCAACGCCATGCCGCCAATGACGGGAGCGCCCGCTGAGACCTGCCGAGGAAGGTTGCCGGACAGACGCACCAGCACCACCAGCACCAGGCCGATCAGCAATGCAGCGGCATTCATCGCCAGCATCCGTAACGGCGCGCCGGCCACCTGCAGATACGCAAGCCCGAGACTCACCGCGAGCACCGCGGCGATCACTCCAACCGCCACCGGATCGGTATACAATCGTGACTTCATCGGCTTGCCCCCACCCGCCTTCGACGCGTTGCGCCGGTTTGCCACCTCCACCATATGCGCGATGCATGGCGATTCAAATCCGAACGACCCTGGACGAGCCGGACACCGGGACGGCGTTCGTGCCGCACAAGCCGGCGCGGCCGGACAAGGCCGAGGGCGGCCGGAAGTTCGTGCTCAGGTCCGATTACGAACCGGCCGGCGACCAGCCGCAGGCAATCAAGGAACTGACCGAGGCGGCGCTCGACGGCGAAAAGAGCCAGGTGCTGCTCGGGGTCACCGGTTCGGGCAAGACCTTCACCATGGCCAAGGTGATCGAGACGCTGCAGCGGCCGGCGCTGGTGATCGCCCCCAACAAGATCCTCGCCGCCCAGCTTTATGGCGAGTTCAAGAGCTTCTTCCCGGACAATGCCGTCGAATATTTCGTCAGCTATTACGATTACTACCAGCCCGAGGCCTACGTGCCGCGCACCGATACCTACATCGAGAAAGAGTCGAGCGTGAACGAGGCGATCGACCGGATGCGCCACTCGGCGACCCGCTCGCTGCTCGAGCGCGACGACGTGATCATCGTCGCCTCGGTGTCGTGCCTGTACGGAATCGGGTCGGTCGAGACCTATTCGGCGATGATCTTCGACTTGAAGAAGGGCGCTCGCGAAGACCAGCGCGAGATCATTCGCAAGCTGGTGGCGCTCCAGTATCGGCGCAACGACCAGGCGTTCGCCCGCGGCAATTTCCGGGTGCGCGGCGACAATCTCGAGATATTCCCGTCGCACTATGAGGACAGCGCCTGGCGGATCAGCTTCTTCGGCGACGAGATCGAGGAGATCGTCGAGTTCGACCCGCTGACCGGCAAGAAGACGGCAAGCATCGACCACGTCCGGGTCTATGCCAATTCGCACTATGTGACCCCGGGACCGACGCTCAAGCAGGCGATGGAGGCGATCCGCCACGAGCTCGCCGAGCGGCTCAAGGAGCTGACGACCGAGGGCCGGTTGCTGGAGGCGCAGCGGCTCGAGCAGCGCACCAACTTCGACCTCGAGATGATCGCCGCCACCGGATCGTGCGCGGGGATCGAGAATTACTCGCGCTTCCTGACCGGCCGGCTGCCCGGCGAGCCGCCGCCGACCCTGTTCGAATATCTGCCGGACAATGCGCTGCTGTTCATCGACGAGAGCCACCAGACGGTGCCGCAGATCGGCGCGATGGCGCGCGGCGACCACCGCCGCAAGATCACGCTCGCCGAATATGGCTTCCGGCTGCCGAGCTGCATCGACAACCGGCCGCTGCG
>CBIHLI010000061.1:0-7248 GCA_966210575.1 uncultured Sphingomonas sp. | reverse complement strand
CCGGTCGGCACTTCCTCGCGAATGCGCTGGAGGCGGGCATAAGCGAAGCTCGCCGTGTCGGCTTCGATCGTCGGAAATTCGTCGTCGTCGCCGAACACGATTGCGACGTCATGCTCACGGCACAGGGTGAAGAACGCCTCGTCGCGGAAGCTTTCGTGACGTGGCTCAATCGCGTGCCGAAGGAGAATCCCGTCGAGCTTTTCAGGCAGCAGCTCGAGGAAGGCCGCGATGTCCTCGCGGTCGAATTTGCGCCGCGCCGCCAGCATCCACAGGATCGGCCCGAGCTTGGGGCCGAGCATCTCGAGGCCCTGCGCGAGGAAATTGCCGATCCCTTCGCCTGCGTCGGCCAGCTTCGGCCGGGTCACGCAATAGCGCGAGCCCTTGACCGCAAACTGGAATCCCTCCGGCACCGTGTCGGCCCAGGTTTTCCAGCTTTTGGGGCTCTGCCGGCCGTAGAAGGTGGCGTTGATCTCGATCGCGCCGAACTGCCGCGACGCATATTCCAGCTCGCGCTTTTGCGGCAGGCCAGGCGGATAAAAGGTTCCGCGCCACGGCGGATAGGTCCAGCCGCCAATTCCGATCCGGATTTTCCCGCGCGCCACGTCCGGTCAATGACTGGTCGAGCGCCGGAGTTCCAGTGCTATTGGCCGGTGTCGGCCTGCTCGGGGCTCACGGCCTGCGAAGCGAGCTCGGTGAGCTGCGCGGCGGTCATGCCGAGGACCGCGCCCTTGTCGCTGCCGCCGATGCTCGACCGCGGAATCCGGACCGAAGCACCGCTGGTAAGCTTGATCGTCACGAGCTCGGCATCGACCGCTTCGATCTGCCCGGCCAGCGTTCCTTCGCTGCCATACACCTGCGCTCCGGCGACTATCGCCGCGCTCGCGGCCGCCATTTGCTTTTCGGCTTCGGCGTTGAGCTGCGCGGCGGTCATTCCGAACAGGAGCTTGCCCTCGTTCGCGGTGAATGAGGCGAGCGGCAGATGCAGCTCATGCTTGTCGGTCTTGAGGATGATGTTGTCGCCGCTAACGCCGGTCACCGTGCCGACCGTGCCCCCGCTGGGATCGACGACCTGCATGCCAGGTTTCACTTCCGCGGGCGTGGCGGCAACAGCCGGAGCGGTTACGATCGGAGCCGCGGCGATCGCTGCGGCAAGGGCAAAATGGGCGAGTCTGGTCAAACGCATTCCTGATGGTCTCCGCTGGATTGGTGAGGTCGCTACCTAAGGGATCGCCACCGCCAAACGCAAACCGGAATCTGCTAGAGGGTCGGGGTTGCGCCTTGCGACTCGGGTAGCGGGCCACCGGGGGTCACGAAGTCCTCGACGACCTTCCAGCTGCGGTCCGCCTGCCGGCGCCAGACGGTCAGATAATGGCCGGTGCTGGTCTCCGGCTTGTTGGTCTCGGCATCGGTCATCGTCATCGTATAGCGGCCGCGCGTGTAGGCCAGGTCGCCCGACCGCGACACCTGGATCCGATTCGCCTGGAAAGCTACCTTCAGGTTGGGATCGGAAGCGAAGGCAGCGGTCGCCTGATCGATTGCCGCCTTGCCTTGGACCAGCTCCTCGCCCGGATTGGCCAGCGCGGCGTCGTCGGCATACATGCTCGCCAGGGCTTTCGCGTCGTGCTCGGCATACGCACGGTTCCACCTCGCCTCATTGGCTCGAAGCTGTTGCTCGATCGCCTTGCCGTCGGGCTTTTCGTAGGTATCGCAACCGGCCAGGGCCGCGACCGCGGCCAGGCAAAGAATAGTGCGGATCACCATCGCGGCCCCCTCTCGTTCAATCGGTAACGTGCGGTTGGGAAGCTGCGGGATTTCGGAAAACTAATCAATCGTCGCGACGAGTGGCGCAAGCGCCGGCCGATGGCTAAGCGGCGGCCATGGCTGGCGAAATCCACAACATCGTCATCCTGACCGGCGCCGGCATATCGGCCGAGAGCGGGCTTGCGACCTTTCGCGGCCCCGACGGCCTGTGGGAGGGGCACCGGGTCGAGGATGTCGCCACGCCCGAGGCGTTCCGCCGCGACCCGGCGCTGGTCCAGGCCTTCTATGACGCGCGACGAGCCAGGCTCGCGACGGTCGAGCCGAACGCCGCGCACAGGGCGCTGGCGCGGCTCGACTCGCAATGGCCGGGCGAGCTCCTGCTAGTCACCCAGAATGTCGATGATCTGCATGAGCGCGCCGAATCGAAGCGGCTGCTGCACATGCACGGCGAGCTCGCCAAGGGCTGGTGCCTGGCCTGCGACCAACGGTTCGACTGGGCCGGGCCGATGGGGGAGGGCGCGAGCTGCCCGGCCTGCGGCCAAGCCGGCAAGGTTCGGCCCGACATCGTCTGGTTTGGCGAGATGCCCTACGAAATGGACCGCATCGAGGCGGCGCTGCAGCGTTGCGACCTGTTCGTCTCGATCGGAACCTCGGGCGCGGTCGATCCGGCGGCGGGTTTCGTCCAGACCGCGCTTTATTGCGGAGCGCGAACCCTCGAGATGAACCTGGAGCCGAGCGCGGGCAGCTATCTCTTCGCCGAAAGCCGAACCGGCGCGGCGGGGGCACTCGTGCCGCAGTGGGTCGACGAGATTCTCGCTTAGTCCGACCACTCGAGGCCCATGTCCTGGTAAAGCGAGCGGTCTTCTCCCCACTTGGGATTGACCTTCACGTGCAGGAACAAATGCACCTTGCGGCCGAGGTGCTCTGCAATCGCCTCGCGGGCTTTCTGCCCGATGTCCTTGAGCCGTTTGCCGCCCTTGCCGATGACGATCGCTTTCTGGCTGTCGCGCTCGACCAGGATCTGCTGGCGGATCGCGGTCGATCCATCCGCCCGGTCTTCCCAGCTCTCGGTTTCGACCGCCGCGGCGTAGGGCAGCTCCTGGTACAGCTGCTCGTAAATCTGCTCGCGGGTCAGCTCGGCGGCGATCATCCGGTCGGTGGCGTCGGACACTTCGTCCTCGGGATAGAGCCACGGGCTCTCGGGCACCGCTTGCGCGAGGGCCGCCTTGAGGTCGGGAACGCCGTCGCCCTGGGCGGCGCTGATCATGAACAGCTGTTGCGGGTCCAGCCGCTCGGTCAGCTGCGCGGCGAGGCCGAGCAGCTGCGGCTTTTTCACCAGGTCGACCTTGTTGAGGGCGATGAACAACGGGTGCCGGCGCTTGTCGAGGCCGGCGATCGCCTGCTCGACCTCGCGGTTCACTCCGGCGGCGGAATCGACGACCAGCAGGATGAGGTCGGCATCGTCGGCACCGCTCCATGCCGCAGCCAGCATTGCCCGGTCGAGCCGCCGCTTGGGCTCGAAGATGCCGGGCGTGTCGACCAGCAGGATCTGGGCTTCACCGGCAACGGCTATGCCCATCAAGCGCGAGCGCGTCGTCTGCGCCTTGGCGCTGACGATCGCCACCTTTTGCCCGACCAGCGCATTGACCAGGGTCGACTTGCCGGCGTTGGGCGCGCCGACCACGGCGACGAAACCGGCGCGGGTGGGCGCGCCGCTCATTGCAGCTTCTCCAGCAACGCATTCGCGGCCGCGGTCTCGGCTTCCTGTTTGCTCGATCCTTCGGCTTCGGCCTCGCCGAGCTTCGAAATCGATACCCGGACCGTAAAGCGCGGCGTGTGGTGCGGGCCGCTCCGACTCACGACTTCATAGATGGGATTGGCGAGGTTGCGGGCGGCGGCAAGCTCCTGGAGCGCGGACTTGGCGTGCTTGGGAACGCGCTTTTGTTCCTCGACCAGCGGCGTCCACAGGCGACGGACGAGCGTTTCAGCTTCGTCGAGGCCGGAGTCGAGAAACACCGCTCCGATCAGCGCTTCGACGACGTCGCCGACGACGTTGTCGCTCCAGTTCGCGCCATCGTCGCGCGCCTGCTTTCCGAGTCTCATGATCCCCGGAAGCCCGAGCTCGCGGCCGATTTCTCCGCATGTCTCGCGGGCAACCAGCGTGTTGAACCGGCGCGACAATTTGCCTTCGCTCTCGTCCGGGAAACGCTCGTAGAGCCAGCGCGCGATCACCACTCCGAGCACGCGGTCGCCAAGGAACTCCAGTCGCTCGTAATTGTCGCCGCGCCTGCTGGCGTGGGTCAGCGCGGCTTCGAACAGCGGCATGCTCCTTGGCGTATAGCCGAGCTGGTCGGCGACGAACGCGGCAATCTCGTTGCTCATCGATCGTCCGTGGCGAAGGTGCGGCCGATGCGGTCGGCGCGAAGCGCGGAGAACCACGTCCATGGCAGCCAATAGCTGGCGCTTCCGTCGGTCGACCAGAACAACACGGTGGCGCGGCCGACGACATTTTCGAGAGGAACCATGCCGATACCGCCCTCGGCGACGGAAAAGCGGCTATCGAGGCTGTCGTCGCGATTGTCGCCCATTAGGAACAGGCGGCCGGCGGGGACGCGGACCGGCGCAAGCCGGTCGGCCAGCGGATTATCGACCTGGTCGATGACCGTGTAGCTGGTGCCGTTCGGCAGCGTCTCGACATAGGTCGGGTAAACGCAAGTCTGCTCGCCGCCGCTCCCACTCAACATCATCGTCGCTCCGGGGACAACGCGGCAGGGCATGTTCGGGGAAACCGGGATCGCCACCGGCTGCATGTCGCCGCGCGGGACAAGGCGGCCATTAAGAACCACCCGCCCCTCGCGAACCTCGACCGTGTCTCCGGGCAGGCCGAGTCCGCCATTGATCAAATCCTCCCCCTCGCCCCCAGGAGTGACGAAGACGACGACGTCGCCGCGCTCCGGAAGGTGCGAGAGAATTCGGCTTGGGAAGGGCGGGAAATGGAACGGGAAACTGTAGCGCGAATAGCCGTACGGCCATTTGGCGGCGATCAGATAGTCGCCGACGTACAGAGTCGGGAGCATCGATCCGGTCGGGATGCTGAAGGGCGCGAAGACCAGGCTTCGGATGGCCCAGGCGAGGACCGCGACCGTGACGATCAGTCGCAGCAAACCGCCGCGCTTGGTCTTGTCAGGCTTGCGGGTCTTGGAGCGGCGCATCGGCCGCTTGTTCGGGGCGCGGGCCGCGGACGTCAAGCTATGGCAATTGCCGCCGCCGCCGGTATGACGCTCGCCAATGCGACAAGACGCATGGAAGTCGATCGACGAGCATCCGCTCAAGCGCCTCGATGAGCTGTTCTCCGACGAGGGCGACCGGCTAAGCCGCCTCGCGCACGACGTCGCCGGGCTCTACTTCGACTGGTCGAAAACGCATCTCGACGAGGGCCTGATCGAGGCGTTCGCGGCGCTCGCCGAAAAGCGCGGCTTGCCGTCGGCACGCGAGGCCTTGTTCGCCGGAGAAATCGTCAACCCGACCGAGGCCCGACCGGCCGGGCATGTCGCCGAGCGCGGGTCGGGCGATCCGCAAGCCGTCGAGCTTGCCTCGTCGCGGCGCTTGCGGATGCGCGCATTGGTCGATGCGATCGAGGTCGGAGCCTTCGGTGACGTCAGCTCAATCCTTCACATCGGCATCGGCGGCTCGGTGCTCGGGCCGGCGCTGCTGGTCGATGCGCTCGGGCGTTCCGGTACCCGGGTCACGGTCAGCTTCCTGTCGAACATCGATCCGCAGGCGTTCGAGCAGGCGGTCGAGACGCTCGATCCGGCGACGACCCTGGTCGTCGTCGCATCCAAGACGTTCACCACCGCCGAGACCTTGGCCAACATGGCGGCGGCGACGGCCTGGCTGCGCGAAGGCGGGGTCGACGATCCCCACGGCCGGCTGATCGCCGTCACCGCGGCTCCCGAGGCGGCGCTCGAAGCCGGCATCGATGAAACCCGCATCCTGCTTGTCTCCGAAGCCGTCGGCGGGCGTTATTCGCTTTGGAGCGAGGTTTCCGTGTCTGCCGCGCTCGCGCTCGGTTGGAGTTCGCTGGAGGAGTTTCTCGAAGGCGGCGCCGAAATGGACCGCCATTTTCGTTACACTGAGACGGCGGCAAACATGCCGCTGCTCGCGGCCTTCGCGGACCTGCTCTACGCTCAGCGGCTCGGCTATCAGACCCGCGCCGTCTTCCCCTATGACGAGCGGCTGCGGCTGTTGGTCCCGTATCTCCAGCAGCTGGAGATGGAATCGAACGGCAAGTCGGTGACCAGCGACGGCAAACCGGTCGGCCGGCCGACGTCGCCGGTGCTTTGGGGCGGAGTCGGGACCGACGCGCAGCACGCCGTTTTCCAGTTGCTTCATCAGGGAACGGCAATTGTCCCGGTCGAATTCGTCGCCGTCGCCGAACAGCCAGGCTCCCTCGCCGATCACCACCGGCAGCTGTTGCTCAACGCCTTTGCGCAAGGGGCCGCGTTGATGCGGGGCCAGCCAAGCGACGATCCGCACCGCAACTATCCCGGCAACCGTCCAAGCAGCACGATCCTTCTCGACCGGCTCGACGCCCGTTCACTAGGCGCGCTGATCGCTTTCTACGAGCATCGCACCTTCGCCAATGCGGTGCTTCTGGGCGTCAACCCGTTCGACCAGTTCGGGGTCGAACTCGGCAAGAAGCTGGTCCGCGAACTCGCCGAGGATGCCGACGAGGAAACGCTCGACCCTTCGACCCGGGCGTTGATCGAAAGGGCGGGGGTCTGATGGCCGACTATGACCTGTTCGTTATCGGCGCCGGCTCGGGCGGAGTGCGCGCCGCCCGCGTCGCGGCGGGCCACGGAGCACGGGTCGCCATCGCCGAGGAGCACCGGGTCGGCGGCACCTGCGTGATCCGCGGCTGCGTTCCCAAAAAACTGCTCGTCTTCGGCGCCCATTTCGCCGAAGATCTCGACGACGCGGCGATGTTCGGCTGGGACATTCCGCAAAAGACGTTCAACTGGCCGGTCCTTCGCGACAATGTCCTGGCCGAAGTGACCCGGATCGAGGGCGCCTACACCGACACGCTGACCAACCACGATGTCGAGATTTTCAAGGAGCGCGCGGTCCTGACCGGCGCCAATTCGGTCCGGCTCGGTTCGGGACGCGAGATCACCGCCGAAAAGATCCTGATCGCGACCGGTGCGGGGCCGCTGATGCCGGAAATCGAGGGGATCGAGCATGCGATCAGCTCGAATGAGACGTTCCATCTCGAGGCGATTCCGAAGCGCATCGTCATCGTCGGCGGCGGATATATCGCCAACGAATTCGCCGGCATTTTCAACGAGCTCGGCTCGACCGTCTGGCTGGTCAACCGCACCGACGTGCTGCTTCGCGGCTACGACCAGCAGACTGTCGACCGGCTGATCCAGATCTCGGTGCGCAAGGGCATCGATTTCAAATTCAACGCGACGATCGATCGCGTCCAGA
>CBIHLI010000060.1:0-7273 GCA_966210575.1 uncultured Sphingomonas sp. | reverse complement strand
CCGGCTGATCCGCCACGAGTTCGGCGAGAGCAGCCTGGTCTTTGCGCGCAACGTCACCGACGTCGACGACAAGATCATCGCCGCCGCCGAGGCCGAAGGCGTCGAGCCGTCGGTGATCACCGAGCGGTACGAGCGCCACTATCTCGAGGACATGCGGGCGCTCGGCGTGCGCGATCCCGAAATCGCCCCGCACGCGACGCAGGAAATCGCGCCGATGGTGGCGATGATCGAGCGGCTGGTCGGGCTCGGCCACGCTTATGAGGCGGAAGGGCACGTGCTCTTCTCGGTCGCTAGCAACCCCGATTACGGTGTCCTCAGCAAGCGCGACCGCGACGCAATGATCGCCGGCGCCCGGGTCGAGGTCGCGCCGTACAAGCGCGACCCCGCCGATTTCGTGCTGTGGAAGCCCAGCGCCGAAGGCGTGATCGGCTGGGACAGCCCGTGGGGCCGCGGCCGCCCGGGTTGGCACCTCGAATGCTCGGCGATGATCGAGCGGCACCTGGGCGAGACGATCGACATTCACGGCGGCGGGCTCGACCTAATCTTCCCGCACCATGAGAACGAGATAGCGCAGAGCCGCTGCGCCCACGCCGGCGCGCCGCTCGCCCGCTTCTGGGTGCACAACGGCTTCGTCGACATGGGCGCCGAGAAAATGTCGAAAAGCGTCGGCAATATCGTCACCGTCGGCGATTTGCGCGCGGCGGGGCACAACGGGGAAACGCTGCGGTTGGCACTTTTGTCGGCGCACTATCGCCAGCCATTGCCGTGGACCCAGGCACTGATCGAGCAGTCGAAAACTATCCTCGACCGGCTCTATCGCGTTGGCGGCGACGCCGATGCGGGCGAAATCGATGCTGAAGTCGTCGAGGCACTGTCGGACGACTTCAACACGCCCGCCGCACTCACCCGGCTCCAGGCGATTGACAATCCGTCCGTGCTGAACGCCAGCGCAGCGTTGCTTGGAATCCTCGGCAGCACCGCAGACGATTGGTTCCGCGGCGGGGAGGACGAAGCGGCAATCGAAGCGCGCATCGCCGAGCGTGCCGAAGCGAAGAAGAACCGCGACTTCGCGACCGCCGACCGGATCCGCGACGAGCTGAAGGCCGACGGGATCGTCTTGGAAGACGGCCCGGGCGGCACCACCTGGCGCAAGGAATGAACGCACCGCTTTACACCACCGAGATCCTGCGGCTGGCGGCGTCGCTTCCCGAGCCGCGGCGGCTCGAGCGCGTCGACGGCACCGCCTCGAAGCGCTCGCCGACCTGCGGCAGCACGGTCTCGGTCGAAGTGCAGCTGAGCGATGACCGCATCGCGGCGCTGTCGCAGCAAGTCAGCGCCTGCGCGTTTGGTCAGGCTTCCGCTGCGCTGGTCGCGCTCGGCAGTGTCGGCCGGACCGCGCCGGACGTGCGTTCGGCGCTAGAGCAACTGGATGCGTGGCTCGCCGGCGACCGCGGCGATCCGCCCGACTGGCCGGGCTATGCCGCGCTTGCCCCGGCGCGCTCGCGCAAGAGCCGCCACGGTGCGATCCTGCTGCCGCTGCAGGCTCTCGCCGCCGCGCTCGAGACGAAGCGGTGACGACCCCGGCGGAGGCCGCCGCGGCGTCGACCGCGCTGATCGAAAGCGGCGCGATCATGCTCGGCGCGGCGCTGCTGTTCGTCCTGCTGTTCCGCCAGCTCAAGCTTGGCGCCACCTTGGGCTACATCGTCGCCGGAGCGCTGCTCGGACCGCATGTGCTCGGGCTGATCCGCGATCCAGAGCAGCTGGGGGGCATCACCGAGATCGGCATTGCTTTGCTGCTGTTCATCGTCGGGCTCGAGCTGCAGCCGAGCCGCCTGTGGCGGTTGCGCAAGGACATTTTCGGCCTCGGCCTCGCCCAGGTCGTGCTGTGCGGGCTGGCGATCAGCCTGCTGCTCAACGTCGCGCTCGGCATGTCGCCGGCGGCGTCGCTGGCGATCGGGCTGCCGCTCGGCCTGTCATCGACCGCGCAGGTGCTGCCGATGCTCCGGGCGGACAATGAGCTCAACACCCCGCAGGGCGAGCGGGCCTTCTCGATCCTGCTGTTCCAGGACCTGTCGATCGTTCCGCTGATCACGATCATCGCCGCAATGTCGCGAGTGCCGCCCGACCCGAGCGCTCCGAGCGGCTGGACGCTTGCGCTTTATACCTTGCTCGCAGTCGCCGGGCTGGTGCTCGCCGGGCGCGTCGTGCTCAATCCCTTGTTCCGCTTCGTCGGCCGGCTCGGCGAGCGCGAGCTGTTCGTCGTCGCCGGCCTGTTCACCGTCGTCGGAGCGGCGGCGGTGATGCACGCGCTCGGGCTGTCGGTGGCGCTGGGCGCCTTCGTCGCCGGCGTGATGCTCGCCGAATCCCCCTATCGCCACGAGATCGAAAGCGATGTCGAGCCGTTCCGATCGATCCTGCTCGGACTGTTCTTCCTGTCGGTCGGGATGTTGCTCGACCTCAGCGTCATCGCCGAGCGGCCGATGTTCGTCATCGGCATCGCCGCTGGTGTGATCGTCACCAAGGCCGTGTTGATCGGATCGCTGGCGCGGGCGTTCGGCAATAACTGGCCGCGCAGCGTTCGGCTCGGCCTTCTCCTCAGCCAGGCCGGCGAGTTCGGCTTCGTGCTGTTCGCGCAAGCCACCGCCTCCGGCCTGATCCTGCCCGAGGCCGCCTCGCTGTTCGGCGCCGTCGTCACTCTGTCGATGGCCGCAACCCCGTTCCTGATGCGCCTCACCGACTGGCTCGAGCGGCGCGAGGAGCGGGGCGCGGACGGGATGGACGGGCCCGAGCTGTCGCCCGAGACCAGCGCGATCGTCGTCGGCTACGGCCGGTTCGGCCAGACCGTCGCCCAGATGCTGATGGCCAAGCGCATCGGCGTTACCCTGATCGACAAGAAGCCGAGCCAGATCGAGCTCGCCGGCGAATTCGGGACCAAGGTCTATTATGGCGACGGCTTGCGGATCGATCTGCTCCGGCTGGCCGGCGCCGAGACCGCCCGGGTGATCGCCTTCTGCAACGACAATGAAGGCGGCGAGATGACTCGCGAAGCCGTCAGGACGGTGCTCGAAGCCTTTCCGCAGGCCTCGGTCATGATCCGGGCGTTCGATCGGGTCCATCTGATGAGCTTCGACGGGCTCGATCTCGCCTTCGCGCAGCGCGAGCTGTTCGAAAGCGCGGTGGTGATGGGCAAGGCTGCCCTAAGGGCGAGCGGGATCGACCAGCAGGAAATCGAGCGGGTCGAGCGCGCTTACCGGTCGCGCGACTGCGAGCGGCTCGAACGGCAAAGCGCGACCGGCGACCTTCACGCGGGCGCCGACCGGTCGTTCGCGGCCGAGCCGCTGCCCGACGAGGACGAGCCGCCGGCGGCGCCCGCCGCGACATAGTCTTCCAGCGCCTTGACGATCGAATCGACCACGTCCTTGTGCGCGCCCTGGCCGCTCAGCACCCGAATATGGGCTTCGGCATAGGCCGGGCCGCGCTGCTCGGCGAGCCGCTCGAGCGTGCCCTTGCGGTCGCCGTTGCGAAGCAGCGGCCGGGTATCGCGTCGGCCGGTGCGGTCAGCGAGGATGTCGACCGGGGCGTCGAGCCAGATGGTGATCGACCGTTCGTTGAGCAGCTGCCGGGTGCGCGGATCGACATAGGCGCCGCCGCCCGTGGCGATAACCCGGACATCGCCGTCCATCAGCCGCGCGACCAGCCGCCGCTCGCCGTCGCGGAAGTCGGCCTCGCCATAACGCTCGAAAACCTCGGCCGCGGAAAAGCCGGCGGCATCCTCGATCGCGTCGTCGCTGTCGACGAAGGGCAGGCCGAGCCGCTTGGCCAGCCGGCGGCCGACCGTCGACTTGCCGGCGCCCATCAGGCCGACAAGCACAATCGGGCGATCCAGTCGTTCGGCCAGCCTGGGCATCGCAGGGGCTATACATCCGCCCCGAAGGTCGGGCAAAAGCCCGCCGTTCCTTTTAGACCACAGCGGAAGGGCCCGATGTCGCGAGCCATATTTTTCCTGATCGTCATCATCCTCATCATTGCAGGAGCGCTCGTGTTTCTGTCCAGCCAGGCTCGCGAGGTCCCGACGCAGCCGGTCGAAGTGGACGTAACCAATGCAGCCGGCCACTAGGCGCCTGACATTGCTGGCCGTCGCCGCGGCGATCGCGATTCCGGCGATCGCCCAGGTGCAGAATGCGCCGGCTCCAGCGCCCGCGCCGGCCGAGAACGCGACGCAGCCGGCGCCGACCGCGCAGCCGTCGCCGCGACCGGGCGGTGCTGCGCCGGCGGGCGAGGGCGGCGATGTCGTCGCTCTGGAGGGCCCGGCCCAGCCGCCGCCCCGGGCGATCGAATATCCACGCTTCGCGCGCCGCAATCCGTTCTTCGCCGGCGCCCTCGACCCGGTCCGGATCGGGCTTGGAAGCAACCCGTGGGGCAGCGCGAGCGGCGTGTTCCTGTCAGGCCTGATGCGGCGTACGGACACGCCGATCGCATCGCGGTGGGCGCATATCGCGCTTCGCAACGCGCTTCTCGCCAGGGCGCATTCGCCCGGCGGCGTCAATCCCGTCGATTGGGCGGCCGAGCGCGCCTGGCTGCTGCTTCGCTTGGGCGAGGCCGATGCCGCGCGAATGGTGATCAGCGCCGTCGACACCGACCGCTTCACTCCGAAGATGACCCAGGTCGGGGTGCAGAGCGCGCTCGCCAATTCCGACCCGCTGGCGATGTGCGGATTCGAAGAACGGATCCGGAAGGACGAGCCGCGGATCTTCCCGCTTGTCCAGGCGATGTGCTCGGCGCTCAACGGCGAGCCGGAATCGGCTTCGGCGCAGATCGATTCGGCGCGCCGGCGCGGCACGGTTGGGGGGATCGACCTTACCCTCGCCGATAAAGTGGTCGGAGCGGCGGGGGACAGCGGCCGGGCAGCGACGATCGAATGGGAGCCGGTCAGCGGACTGACCGCCTGGCGCTACGGATTGTCGACCGCGACCGGGATCAGGCCTCCCGAACGGCTGCTCGACTCCGCCTCGCCGCAGTTGCGCGCCTGGTATGCCCGGGCGCCTTTGATCCCGTTCCAGGACCGTCTGCAGTCGGCGCGGATCGCGACCGGCCTCGGGGTGTTCTCCTCGCAGTCGCTGACCGACGTCTATTCGTGGATCTACGATTCGACCGATCCCAACGATCTCAGCGGCACCGATGCGTGGCAATTGCGGCTGGCGTTCGCCGCCGCCAGCGAAGCCGAGCGGCTGGCGGCGATGCGGCGGCTGTGGAAGAGCGATGACCCGCTGCAGCGCGAGGCGGCGCGGGCGATGCTCGGCCGGGCCGCGGCGCGAATTGCGCCAAACCCGGAGCTTCAGTCGGACGCGGGCGACCTGATAGCTTCGATGCTGGCCGCGGGAATGGACCGCCAGGCGGCGCGCTGGGCGAATGCCGCCAGCCAGATGGACGACGAACAGGCCGACCGGGCGTGGGCGATGATCGCTCTGGCCGCGCCCGAAGGCGCCGCGGTCGACCTCAGCGTCGGCCGGATCAACGCGTTCATCGGCCGCGACGAGAGCCAGGGCCGCAAGCGCAGCGCGCTTCTAGTCGCCGGTCTGGCTGCGCTCGGCAAGCTCGACATCGGCGCCGCGTCGCGGCTCAACAGCCGCTATCGGCTGCAGATCGAGCGGGCATCGCCGTGGACCGCGATGGTCGACGCGGCGGCACGCCGGCGGCAGTCGGCGAGCGTCCTGGTGCTTGCCGGCGCCGGGCTCCAGACCGCGGACTGGGACTGGGTGCCGTCGACGCACCTGTTTCATATCGTCATGGCGCTTCGCAACACCGGCCAGGACTTCACTGCCCGGATGATCGCCGCAGAGGCGCTCGCCCGCACGTGATCGAGTCCGACCGGGCCTTGGTCGATCGCTTTCTCGACATGATGGCCGCCGAGGCGGGGGCGTCGCCGCACACGCTTGCCGCCTATCGCAACGACCTCGAGAAATCGGCGGCCGATCTCGACGGCGGCCTGGGTATGGCCGGGCGCGAAGCCTTGGAAACGCTCGGCCAGCGCTGGTTGGGGCTGGCGGCATCGACAGTGGCGCGCCGAGCCTCGGCGCTTCGCCGCTTTTACCGATTCCTCGTCGATGACGGGCTTCGCGGCGACGATCCGTCCGCCGCGCTGCCCCAGCCGACGTTGCAGCGGCCATTGCCGCGGGTGCTGGCCGAAAGCGACGTCGAATCGATCTTCGAAGCCGCCCAGGACAAGGCCGCGAGCGGCGAGCCGCTGGCGCTGCGCAACCTGGCGCTGCTCGAGCTGCTGTACGGATCGGGACTGAGGGCCAGCGAAGTCGTCTCGCTGCCGCGCGGCGGGGTGCGGGCAGGGCAGCCGTTCCTGATCCTGCTCGGCAAGGGCTCGAAGGAGCGGCTGGTGCCGATTTCGAGCCGCGCCCAGGTGGCGGTCAAGGACTGGCTCGCCAACGTGCCGGCTTCAAGCCCGTGGCTGTTTCCCAGCGGCAAGTCTCACATCGGCCGTGTGCGCCTGTTCCAGCTGGTCCGGCAGATGGCCGCCGATGCCGGGATCGCGCCCGACCGGATTAGCCCGCACGTACTTCGCCATGCGTTCGCGACGCACCTGCTGTCGGGCGGCGCCGATCTGCGCGTTCTCCAGGCGCTGCTCGGCCATGCCGACATCGCGACGACGCAAATCTACACCCATGTCGACGCCGCTCGCCTGGTCAAGCTGGTCAACGAGCGGCATCCGCTGGCCGACCGTTCTCGTTGACGGTCCGCTCCTCCACGCTTACCCGCCGCTCCCGATGCTGACCTACCTCGACTTCGAAAAGCCGATCGCCGAGCTCGAGGCGCGAGTCCGCGAGCTCAAGGAAACCGCCGACAGCGGCGAGATCGACATCCAGGCCGAGGTCGACAAGCTCGAGGCCAAGGCGGCGAAGCTGCTCACCGAGACCTATTCGAAGCTCTCGCCGTGGCAGAAGGCGCAGGTCGCGCGTCACCCCGAGCGGCCGCACTTCAAGGATTATATCGCCGGAATCGCCGACGAGTTCGTGCCGCTGGCCGGTGACCGGGCGTATGGCGAGGATCCGGCGATCCTCGGCGGCTTCGCCCGCATCGACGGACGGCGGGTGATGCTGATCGGCCATGAGAAGGGCGAGGACACCGCCTCACGCCTCAGGCACAATTTCGGTATGGCCAAGCCGGAGGGTTATCGCAAGGCGATCCGGCTGATGGGATTGGCCGACCGCTTTGGCCTGCCGGTCGTCACCCTGGTCGACACCCCCGGCGCGTTCCCCGGAGT
>CBIHLI010000059.1:0-7519 GCA_966210575.1 uncultured Sphingomonas sp. | reverse complement strand
TTTCCTCGGCTTCCGACCGGCTGACATCCTCGAGCTTGCCGAGCCGGACGTGGAAGCTGGTCGACCGGTTGGCGGCATAAAGAACGTCGGCGGCGTCGGCCCCGGCACGGACCGCGTCGTCGACCAGCCGCTCGGCGGCGGTGCGTGCATTCTCGAGCGTGAGCATGGGGCGCCGCCTAGCGGCTCGACAGGCCGACGACCAGCATTGCGAGAAAGACAAGCAGCCCCGTAGTGCGGTTGGAGCGAAAGAGCGCAAGTGCCCCTTCACCATCGGCGGGATCGGCCCGAAGCACCTGGTTCGCGAGATGCAGCGCCGCCGGCGCCAGGGCAAGCAACGCCAGCCAGTCGGGCCGGACAGCCCAGATCGCCGCCGCCCAGCCGATCAGCGCAAGCGCGTAGAATATGCCAACCCCGAGCGGCGCCTTGTCGCCGAGCCGGCGGGCGCTCGACTTCACGCCGACCAGCGCATCGTCCTCCACGTCCTGGATGGCGTAGAGCGTGTCATAGCCGACCACCCAGGCGATGGTGCCGAGCCACAGCAGGACGGCCGGCCAGTCGAGGCTGCCGGTCACCGCCGGCCAGCCGACCAGCGCACCCCACGAGAAGACCAGCCCGAGCCACGCCTGGGGCCACCAGGTGATGCGCTTCATGAACGGATAAGCGGCAACCGGGGCGAGGCTGACGAGCGAGATCAGCCGGGCGGTGGGGTTAAGCTGCAGAAGCACGACCAGCGCGACTGCGAGCAGAAGCGCGATGAGAATCCACGCACTCGCCACCGTCACCCGCCCGCGGGCCAGCGGGCGAAGACGGGTGCGTTCGACCTTCGCATCGAGGTCTCGGTCGACAATGTCATTGTAGACGCAGCCGGCGCTGCGGGTCGCGAAGGCTCCGAGCGCGAACCATCCGAACAGGTCCCAGCGGCCGCCGACTCCGGCGAGCGCGACACTCCACGCGCACGGCCAGTAGAGCAGCCAGGTGCCGATCGGCCGGTCGAGCCGCATCAGCGAGGCGTATGGCCTCAGCCGTGGCGGCAAAGCGCCGATCAGGCCGCGCCGTTCGCTATCGGGGACGATTTCGGTGGTTGAGGTCACGGCGGGACCGTAATGGTCGGAGCCATGCCCGCAACCCCTGCCTGGCCGCCGAAGAGTTTGCCGCGCCTGTTCGTTCGCAATGCTTTGGGCGAGGGCGCGCAAATCGAGCTGGAGGCGGCGCAGGCCAATTATCTCGGCAATGTTCTTCGGCTCGGCGAAGGCGCCGAACTGCTGCTGTTCGACGGAACCTCGGGCGAATGGCTGGCTCGGATCGCCAATGTCGGCAGGAAGCGAATGACGCTGTTGGTCGAACAGCGAACCCGCGAGCCGGAGGTCATCCCCGACGTCTGGCTGGCCTTCGCGCCGGTCAAGCGCACCCAAACCGACTGGCTGGTCGAGAAAGCGACCGAGCTCGGCGCCGCGCGGCTAGTACCGATCATCACCCAGCGGACCATCGTCGAGCGGGTCAAGCTCGAGCGGCTTCAGGCGATCGCGATCGAAGCGGCCGAGCAATGCGGCCGCACCCAGCTTCCCGATATTTCGGAACCGCTCCCGCTGGCCCATCTGCTCGAGTGCAGGGACGCAGCGAGAACGCTCTACTTCGCTGACGAAGCCGGGGGCGAGCCCGCGGCGGGAGCGTTCGTTCCTGGGCCGGCCGTAATCCTGACCGGTCCCGAAGGCGGCTTCACCGACGACGAACGCTCGGCCATACGCGCAGCGCCTAACATCGTCGCGATTTCGCTAGGCCCGCGCGTCCTGCGCGCCGAAACCGCCGCGCTCGCCGCGCTGGCGACGTTCATGGCCATCGCCGGCGACTGGCGCTGACGGCAGCTCGCGGCTAGGCGCGTTTCGAATGACTACGCGAACCGACGACAGCGACAGCGCGCCGATCGAGAGCCGCGACGATCTGGTCGCGGTCTTCTCGGGTGGCGAGAAGCGTCCCGAAGACTGGCGGATCGGCACCGAGCACGAGAAGTTCGTTTATCGCACGTCCGACCATCGTGCCCCCAGCTGGGAAGAGCCCGGCGGAATCCGCGACCTGCTGCTCGGGCTGACCGAATTCGGGTGGAGCCCGGTGGTCGAGGACGGCCACGTCATCGCGCTGACCGGCCCGGACGGCACGGTCAGCCTCGAGCCGGCGGGCCAGTTCGAGCTTTCCGGAGCACCGCTCGAAAACCTGCACCAGACCTGCGCCGAGGCCGATCGCCACCTCAAGCAGTGCAAGGCGGTCGGGGAGAAGCTCGGGATCGGTTTCCTCGGCCTCGGCATGTGGCCGGACAAGACCCGGTCGGAGCTGCCGGTGATGCCCAAGGGCCGCTACGCGATCATGCTCAAGTACATGCCTAAGGTCGGCAACCTCGGCCTCGACATGATGCTGCGCACCTGCACCATCCAGGCCAACCTCGATTATTCGAGCGAGGCCGACATGGTGAAGAAGTTCCGCGTCGGGTTGGCGTTGCAGCCGGTGGCGACGGCGCTGTTCGCCAACTCGCCGTTCACCGAAGGCAAGCCCAACGGCTATTTGAGCTACCGGAGCCATATCTGGGAGGACACCGATCCCGATCGCACCGGCATGCTGCCGTTCGTGTTCGAGGACGGCTTCGGGTACGAACGCTATCTCGATTATGCGCTCGACGTGCCGATGTATTTCGTCTTCCGCGACGGAAAATATATCGACGTCGCCGGCGAGAGCTTCCGCGATTTCCTGGAGGGCAAGCTGCCGCAGCCTCCGGGCGAAAAACCGAAGCTGACCGACTTCGTCGACCATCTCTCGACCATCTTTCCCGAGGTCCGCCTGAAGAGCTTTCTCGAAATGCGCGGCGCCGACGGCGGCCCGTGGAACCGGATCTGCGCGCTTCCGGCCTTGTGGGTCGGGCTGCTCTACGACGACCAGGCGCTCGGCGCGGCGTGGGACCTGGTCAAGAATTGGACGATCGACGAGCATGAGGCGCTTCGCCGCGAGGTTCCGAAGCTCGCGCTTCGGGCCACGGTGCCGGGCGGCGGCACGGTGCACGACCTCGCCGGGACGGTGCTCGACATTGCGGCCGCCGGGCTTACCCGCCGCGCCCGGCTCAATTCGGCCGGCGACAACGAAGGCGGATTCCTCGATCCGCTCAATGAAATCGTCGCCAGCGGCAAGACACCCGCCGAGCGCCTGCTCGACCGCTATTACGGCGACTGGCATGGGGACGTCAGCCACGTCTACTCGGAGATGAGCTTCTAATGGATATTCACACCAAGCCGCGCCGCGCCCTGTTCCCGCCGATCGAGCCGTACAAGACCGGCCAGCTCGATGTTGGCGACGGCCACAGCCTGTATTGGGAGCTGTGCGGCAATCCCGACGGCAAGCCGGTCGTGTTCCTTCACGGCGGCCCGGGTGCCGGCATCAGCCCCGACCACCGCCGCCAGTTCAATCCGGAAAAGTACAACATCCTGCTGTTCGACCAGCGCGGCTGCGGGCGATCGACCCCGCATGCCAGCCTCGAGGCCAACACCACCTGGCACCTGGTCGACGATATCGAGAAGCTCCGGGCATTGGTCGGCGTCGACAAGTGGATGGTGTTCGGCGGATCCTGGGGCTCGACGTTGTCGCTGGCTTATGCGGTCACCCATCCCGATCGGGTGACCGAACTGGTGCTTCGCGGCATCTTCCTGTTCGACCCCTACGAGCTCGACTGGATGTACAAGGAGGGCGGCGTGTCGCAGCTCTATCCCGACAAATGGGAGGAGTTCCTGGCGCCGATCCCCGAAGGCGAGCGCGGCGATCTGGTCGAAGCCTATCGCCAGCGGTTGACGGGGTCGGACCGGGTCGAACAGCTGCGCTGCGCCAAGGCGTGGAGCAAGTGGGAAGCCCAGATCGTCACCTTGCTGCCCAACGCGCATGTCGTCGAGGACTTCACCGAGGACGACAAGGCGATCGCCGTCGCCAGGATCGAGAACCACTACATGGCCAATCGCGGCTGGATCGACGAAGGCCAGCTGCTGCGCGACGCCGGCAAGCTCAAGGGCATTCCGGCGGTCATTTGCCAGGGGCGCCATGACTGCTGCACGCCGGTCGCCGCCGCCTGGGCGCTCCATAAGCAATGGCCGGAGGCGGAACTCGAGATCATCGCCGACAGCGGCCATCTGTTCAACGAGCCCGGGATGATCGACGCGCTGGTCCGCGCCACGGACAAGTTCGCCAGCTAGCTACTCGCCCGGGCTGTAGACCCGCTCGGTGTGGCCCTTCAGCTGGTCGGGATAGAAATAGACCTCCCGCAGATTGCCCGAGGCGTAGCGTTGCGCCTGGTCGTTGAAGTGCGGCGAGGCGGGATCGCCGCTCTCGCCTCCGGCTGTGACAGCTCGGGCGCGGACCCGCGGGCCGAACTCCACCACCGCGACGAAGCTGTTGCCATAGTCGCCGTACCAGCGCCTGGTGCCGCCGCGGGGCTCCGACCGGATCGAGGCGAGCGAGCCCCAGCGGCCGTTGGCGAAGGGCACCGCAATGCTCGGCGCCGAGTCGTTGTACGGTTGCACCCTGGCTCCCGATATTCGCTGGAAGCGGTTGACCTCGCCCCACGGCACATCCCAGCGGCCGAAGTCGCGCTGCAGCCAGGCGGCGGCATCGTCTAGCGATTGGACCTTCTGTTCGGCGGTCGTATCGCGCCCCAGCCGCATGGTCTGGACGTTGATCGGTTCGCCCGAGGGCGCATTGAGAGCCTTCATCATCCGGTCGACCCACGCCATGGCCAGCGTTTGCGGCACGGACTCGGCGCTCCACCGGTGATCCCATCCGCGAAGCATGGCGATCGGCCGGGCAAGGCGCGAACGGCGGGCGTCGCCGCCAGGCAAGGCGTCATAGGCGGCGAGCAGCGGCGGGATCAGCGCCGCGAAGCCGGGCTGATTGCTGTCGAACGCCGCTGCATTGAGCTTGTCGAGCGTCCAGCCGCTGCTTCCTTCCAGCAGCTGCAGCGCGTGCAGCCCGCGGAAATTCTCGCCGTCGCGATCCATATATTTGGGGAAGTCCCTCGGATCGGGGCTGTGGGCGCCGGCGGCGCGATACGGCCAGGTGTTGGTGTTCTGCACCCAGCCGTTCGGTGGGTTGATGACGCTCGGCAGCTCGTCGAGCGCGTGCAGCCCGCCCCAGTCGGCGCTCGGGTCGCTGCCGTCGACGACACCCGAATAATCGCGCGCATTGTCGCGAGTCGGCACGAACTGCACGTGGAGGTAAGCGATCTCGCCCTTGCTGCTGGCGAAGATGGTGTTGTTGGAGCTGTTGGCCTTGAGCTCGGCGACCTTGAGGAAGGAAGCAAGGTCGGTCGCCTTGGTGCGCAGATAGGATTGCTGCAGCGCTTCGACCGGCTTGTCCATCATAGCGAAGGCGATCCAGCGGCCGTTTTCCGACCGCACGATCGGCCCGCGGTGCGCATGGTAGGTTGTGAAGGTGCGCTCGGCGAGCGCCCCGTCCTCAGTCCTGTAGCGGATCGTCACGGGGCGCTGCTCGAACGGATGCCAGTCGGGCCCGTAGCGGTAGACGGGTCCGAGCTCCGGCCACCTCATTTCGAAAGCGAACTCGTCAACGCTGTCGACGCCGCTCGAGGTGTGCATCCAGCCAACGTTCTGGTTGAAGCCCTGATAGATGAAGAACTGGCCCCAGGTCGTCGCGCCGTAAGCGTTGAGCCCCTCGCCGCTGGTCACCTGCAGCTCGGAGCGGAAGAAGAAGCTGGTGTGCGGGTTGATGAGCAGCAGAGCGCCGGTGCCGGGTGCTGTTATCTTCGGCGCGATGGCGATGCCGTTCGATCCCTGTAGCTCCAGCTCGCGAGGCGCAGCGGCCGCCGCCGACTTGCCGGAATAGAATTTCTCCAGCTCGCCGAGATCAATCCGCTCGATGTCGCCGCCGATGCTGCCTTCGGTGAAGCTCAGCGCCATCCACGGCTCGAAGTGGGTAAGCACACGCGGGCGCAAGTTCGGATGCGTGGCGAGATAATAGTTCAGCCCGTTGGCCCAGGCAGTCATCAGCGTCTTCAGCCATTCCGGGCTGCGCGCATAATCCGCTTTGAGCTTCTCGTCGCTGACGAAGAGGCGGGCGCGCAAATCCTGCCAAATCGCCTTCTCGCCCTCGGCTTCGGCGGTGCGGCCAAGCGCCGTCAGGTAGTTTGCCTCGATGCGCGGGAAGTCGTCTTCGGCCTGGGCGTAGATCATCCCGAACACCGCATCGGCGTCGGTCGGCCCGTTGACGTGGGCAATCCCCCAGTCGTCTCGGGTGATCGTCACCCGTTCGGCTTGGCCTTTCCATCGGGAAAGCTCGGCTGGCGTCGCCGCGGCGGTGAGGATGAGCAGGACGAACGGAAGCAGGAAAGCGCGCATTGCCAAGGGCTAAGGTGCGCGCACCGCTTGGGCAAGGCGGGCTGGCATTTGTCAGTCCGTTCGCGCTAGCTGGGCTTGAGGCACGGGAGGTTCGATGGCCAAGGCTGATGAGCGGACGCCATTGCGGCGCGTGATCGGGGCGAGCCTGATCGGCACCACCATCGAATGGTACGACTTCTTCCTCTATGGGTCGGCCGCGGCTTTGGTCTTCAACCGGCTGTTCTTCCCCGATTACGACCCGCTGGTCGGCACCATGCTCGCCTTCGCAACCTACGCGCTCGGCTTCATCGCGCGCCCAGTCGGCGGCATCGTGTTCGGCCATTTCGGCGACCGCATCGGCCGCAAGAAATTGCTGATGTGGAGCCTGGTCCTGATGGGCGCCGAGACGGTCCTGATCGGGCTTCTTCCAACCTATGCGCAGATCGGCATCTGGGCTCCGGTCGCGCTGATCGTCCTGCGCCTCGTCCAGGGTTTCGCGGTCGGCGGCGAATGGGGCGGCGCGGTGCTGATGGCGGCCGAGCATGGTGACGCGAAGCGGCGCGGCTTCTGGGCGAGCTGGCCGCAAGCCGGCGTCCCCGCCGGCAATTTGCTCGCCGCCGGCGTCCTGGCGCTGCTTGCGGGATTCCAGCCGGAAGACGCCTTCCTCGACTGGGGGTGGCGCGTGCCGTTCGTCCTGTCGGCGATCCTGGTCGTCGTCGGCTGGTACATCCGCAACCGAGTGGCCGAGAGCCCGATGTTCGAAAAGGCGATCGACGAGGCCGAGGCCCCGCCCAAGCTTCCGGCAATCGAGGTGGTGCGCGAGCGGCCGAAAGCGCTGGTGCTCGGTGCGGGCCTGCGGATCGGCGAGAACATCTCTTATTACATCCTCACGGTCTTCTCGCTGACCTATCTGGTCGACGTCGCCGCAGAAACCCGCAGCCTGGCGTTGAACGCGCTGTTGATCGGCGCCGCCGTGCAATTCCTCGCGATTCCGTTTTTTGCATGGCTGTCCGACCGCATCGGTCGCCGGCCGGTCTACGCATTCGGCGGGCTCGGCCTTGCCGCCTGGTCGTTCCTGCTGTTCCCACTGCTCGGGTCGGGCGAGCCCGCGTCGATCGTCCTGGCGCTGGTCGTCGGGCTGGTGCTTCACGGTGCGATGTACG
>CBIHLI010000058.1:0-7534 GCA_966210575.1 uncultured Sphingomonas sp. | reverse complement strand
CCATTCGATCGCTGCGGAGAAGGCTTCGATCATCGTGTTCCCGCTGCCGATGCAGTTGCTGGAAGCGTTCAGCGGGCTGCGTGGCAAGGGCAAGGCTGAGCCGGACGAGACGGATCGCGACGGCGCTGCGAAGCTGATTTCGGCCCGCGGAGTCAATTTCAAGGGCGGCTGATCCGGCCGCGGCCCGGTCCGCCAACGCCCCGTTTTGCTTGATTTGTCAGCAATGACGGGCGATTAGACGGGGCGAGCCCCGTGGGGGGTGCCGCCAACAACTGGCTCGAAATTTGGATATGCGCTTTTCAAAGCCGCTGCTGCGGCTCCCGATCGAATTCTCGGCCGAGACGCTTGCGGCCGAGGTGAGCGCGCTTCCGCTGTCCGCCTGGACCGCGCATCCGCAGCGGTTCCCGGGCAACAGCGCGGTCCGGCTGATCACCGCCGGCGGCGCGCCCACCGACGCGATCGAGGGCGAGATGGGGCCGACGCCGCAATTGCTCGCCTGTCCCTATGTAATGCAGATCATGGACAGCATCGGCTCCGTCTGGGGCAGGAGCCGCCTGATGGGGCTCGCGCCCGGCGCTGAGGTGCCGCTGCACATCGACAGCCATTATTACTGGCGGACTCACATCCGAATCCACATTCCGGTGATCACCAACCCGGGCGTATCCTTCACCTGCGGCGGCGAAACCGTGCACATGGCCCCGGGCGAGTGCTGGGTGTTCGACTCTTTCCAGAAGCATGAGGTCCACAACCGGGGCGCCGACACCCGAGTCCACCTGGTCCTCGACACGGTTGGTGGCGGCCGGCTGCACGATTTGATCGCAGCCGCGGAGGCTGGTGCCGAGGAAGCTGAGTTCGTCGAGCCGGCCGGCCTGGCAAGGCCCGAGCTGTCCTATGAGCGGGTCAACGTGCCCGAGGTGATGTCGCCATGGGAGATCCGCTGCCACGTCGACTTCATTTTGAGCAATGCGACCGCCCATCCGAAACTCGAGCCGGTAAAGAGGCGGATTGGCCGCTTCATCGAAGACTGGGCGGCGCTATGGGCGCAGTATGGAGCCGACGCGAGCGCAGTGGGCGCGTACGGCCAGCTTCTGGCTGGTGCTCGGCAGGACCTGCCGGGCCTCGGAGCGGATGAGGTTGAGCTCACCAACGGCGTCTCCCTGCGCCACATCTTCGACCAATTGGTCGTGCAATCCGCGCTTCAGGCGACGCGGCCGGTGCGGCCGCACGCTTCCCGTCCGGCCTTGCGCCAGGCCTCGTAAGGATATCGGAGCCGCCGCGCCCAGCGGGCCAGGATTGCCGGACAGCTGATGATCATCTCCGAGAGCCGCAAGTTCATCTTCGTCGCCATCCCCAAAACGGGGACTCACTCGGTGCGCCGCGAGCTGCGGCCGCACATGGGCGACGATGACCTCGAGCAGGTTCGCTTGTTCGAGCAGAAGCAATTCCCGATTCCCGAGCTCGCCCGCCTTGGCCACGGGCACATCAGCCTGGCGCAGCTCCGGCCGTTCCTCGAGCCGGCGAAGTTCGACAGCTTCTTCAAGTTCGCGTTCGTTCGAAATCCGTTCGATCGCTTCGTCTCCTATTGCGCCTTCATGACCCGCAAGGGCCCCGACTTCGAACGTGATCCGAAGCGCGTGATGCGGCAAATCCTCGCCGCTCCGGGACCCCGGAAGCACATCCTCTTCCAGCCGCAATGCAGCTTCATCACGGATTCGGAAAGCAAGCTGCTGACCGACTATGTCGGGCGGGTCGAGCAGATGCAGACGTCCTTCGACGAGGTCTGCGACAGGATCGGAGTCGCTCGCTCGACACTGGAAAAGGCCAACGAATCGAAGCGCGGCGATTATCGGCAATATTATGACCCGCAGCTCGTCGAGGGGGTCGCCAAACTGTACGCCCGGGATTTAGAGTTGTTCGGCTATGAATATTAAGCGGCAGTTCCCGCCCAATCCGCGCAAGACGCAATCCGTCCGGCGGCTCGGCCACGTCGACATCTCGGCGCTTCGCGATGCCGTCGCGGGTCTGCCCGAAGAGATGTGGGATGAGGAAAACGCTTCCAAGCCGAACCGTTTCGCGGCGCTCGACGCGACCCGCCACATTGTCTTCCGCTTCGTATCCAGCCTCCACGACTGGCGTGCCTTCTATGAGCGGCCGCTTTGGGACGAATGGAGCGATATGCTGCTGCCGGTCCTCAGGCAGGCGACGGCCGCCTACGGCTATGCCAACGGCGAGTTTCCCAGGGTGATGTTGGCGCGGATGGCGCCCGGCGGGATCATTCATCCCCACAAGGACGCGAGCCCATCGGCGAAGTGGCCGCACAAGATCCACGTCCCAATTCAGACCAACGACCGGGTCACATTCTACATCGACGACAAACCGTTCTGCCTCGCTGAGGGCGAGGCGGTGGAAGTGAACAACATGGCCAAGCACGCGGTCGAGAATCGCGGGTCGACCGACCGAATCCACCTGATCTTCGAATATTTCGATCTCGACCAGCCGCCCCCCGGCTGGGCGGAGGCGCTGTGGAAAGCGCAATCCAGCGGGAAAGAGGCCGCCGCTTAACTCTCGTAGCCGAGCGCTTCGATCCACGGTTCGAGGATCGGAAGCACCGGGTGAAGCTGCTCGGAATAATTGCGCCACCGCTCGACCGCCCGCTGATAGATCGGCTCGGCGACCTGTGAGTAGCTTGGAGTCTTGATGAAGCCGCGGCGCTCGGCCGCCGGCTGGTTGTCGACGAGATCGTCCGACCAACCGATCCCCAGGAAGCTGGCGACCTGCTGCATCTGAGGCTTCGGATCGTGGACGAGCGTTTCGTAGCGTACGTCCAGAACGCGGAGCGGAAGCATCTCGCGGCTTCGAGTCCATAACCGCATCATTCCGTCGTAAAGCCGGGCCGTGCCTTCCAGCGTCAGGAACGAGCTGCCGATGTCCGTCGGCTGGAAGCGATTCATGAAGCAGCTCAACACGACATCGCATGGGTGGCGCGCCAGGAAGAGGATCGGTGCGGTCGGAAACAGCCGGTGGATCAGCGCCCCTGCTCCGAGGCCGAACGGAAACTTGTCGAGCAACAGGCACTCGCTCGAATTCGGCAGATAGGTCTCGGCCTCGTCGAAATAGGCTTGCCGAAGCGCCGCGACTTCGCCGGCGCCAAGATCGGCGATCCGCTCGAAGGCGCCGATCGTCCTCGACAAGTTGGTCAGCATCGGATTTTCTTCGGACACCGCGACACCGGGATCGTTCATCAACAGAGTGTCGAGCAAGGTCGTGCCCGAACGCGGGAAGCCGACGAGGAAGGCGGGCTCGCGCTCCGGCGGAGACGAGTCGGGCCAGCGGCTTACCCACTCGGCGGTGAGGACTTCCGTCCGCCGCTCGCTCATCGCCGCAACATAGCGCTCCGCCTTACCTGCGGCATCTTCGGTCGCGTGCGAATCGAGGCGGTTCATTTGCGCGAACGCCTCGAACGCTGCGTCGAAATTGCCCATGCGGTCGTTGACCTGGCCAATCAGCTGCGCCCTTGTCGCCGAATCGACGTCCGGCCGGGCTTGCTCGGCGAGCTCGAGCGCTGCCTCCATGTCACCGCGGCGGTAGGCGGCCCGAGCAAGCAGCAGCGGCAGCTTCTCTGCTGCCGGCGCACGTTTCTGGAGCAGCTCGAGCGTTTCGGCGAAATCGTCGATCCGGTTGCTGCGCTCCTGGAGCTCGGCGAGTGCAACCAAAGCCGCTTCGTTGGCCGGATCGATCCCCAGCGCCCGCTTCAAGGTCTCGATCGCACGGTCGGGGCGCTGCTCGAGATCCTCGAGGCGCGCGGCGGCGACCAGTGCGGCCGGATTGCCGGCGCCTCGTTCGTACAAAGCCTTCAGGGCTTGGTCGGCAGTCCCAGCGGCGGCATGCGCGTCCGCCCATTTCTGCTGGAAAGTGGAATGCTCGGGCCGAAGCGCAAGCGCCCGCTCCAGCGCCGAGACCGCGCCCGCCGAATCGCCGGTCGCGAGCAGGGAAACGCCGAGATTGCCCCAGCTTTCGAAGTCGCGGGGATCCCGGCGCACCGTCTCGCCGTAAAGTTTTGCGGCGGTGGAATGATCGCCTCGCCCGGCCGCCAGCATGGCCCGCAAGCGGCGGCTTTCCTGCTCGGGCAGGCCGGGCTTTTTCAAAAGCGCTTCGGCTTCCTCGAAATCCCCCATTGCGCCAAGGACGCGGACCAACTCGACCCGAACCAGCGGATCGTCGGGCGCCAGCGTCAGCGCCTCACGCAACTGCGCCGCGGCCTCGCCGAACTGGTAGCATCGCGAGTGCAGCAGCCCGGCGAAAAGCCTCAGGCCCTTGTCCCCGGGATCCTGGGCGATCGCCTCTTTGGCGGTGGCGAGCGCCTGCTCGAACTCGCCGGCTCGCGCTTGCTCGATTGCCCTTCGGCCCAAAGGAGAGATGTCCGCCATCGCTTGATGCAGCTTATTATCGCCCGCGCGCCAGATACCAAGCCGCAGGCACGAAGCGGTGCATCCGCCGGCCGACGCCGCTATGGTTGAGGGCATGCAGGATTCTGTCGCGCAAAACAGCCAAAGCATCACGTTCGACGAGGCGAACGCCCGTTTTCGCACCGGCGAGCGCGACACGCTGATCGACCCGCTTGCGGCGGCGTTGCGAACCAGCCCCGGCGATGCGCGGTTGTGGAATCTGCAGGGGCTGATCCTGCGCGATCTCGACCGGCGCGAAGAGGCGCTCGAGTCCCTGCGCAAGTCGGCCGAGATGGCGCCAACCTCGGCAAAGATCGCGCACGCGCTCGCTCGCACCCTGTACGAGGCGGGATTGCCGAGCCTCGAAGCCTATGGTCGAGCGCTCCGGCTCGCCCCGGCCGACACCGAGGTTCTGGCCGGGATGACGTCGGCGTTCATTGCCGCCGGCGAGGTCGATGCGGCGATGACCGGTCTCGGGCGCATCCTGGAGCGATCGCCGCAATGGGCGGAAGGGCATGTGCTTCTGGCCAGGCTGCGCTGGGCGCAAGGCGAGCGCGACCAGTTCGCGCGTAGCTTCGAGGCTGCCACTGCCGCGATGCCGCAGATGATCGACCTGTGGCGCCAATGGGTCATTGCGCTGATTCACGCGGAGCATTGGGACGAGGCGTTGCGCGTGGTCGCCAAGGGCCGCACGGCGATCGGCGAGCAGCCGCTGTTTGCCGTCAACGAAGCGATCGTCCACGCCGAAACCGGCGACGATTTCGAGCAAGCCGAGGCGATGCTGGCGCCGTTCGCCGACCTCGATGATCCGACAGTGCAGATCCGGCGTGTGCGCAACTATCTCCGCTGGCAGCGGGCCGAGGACGCCGATCGGATCATCGGCCAGTGGACCGGTCGGCCGGAAGGTTTCATGTTCTGGCCTTACGCCTCGATCGCGTGGCGGATGCTCGGCGATCCGCGCTGGGATTGGCTGGAAGGGGATGACCGGTTCGTCGGCGTCTATGACATCGCCGACCGGCTGCCGCCGCTGGACGTCCTCGCCGAAGCGCTTCGCCGCCTGCACACCTTGAGCGGGCAGCCGCTCGAGCAGTCGCTTCGTGGCGGGACCCAGACCGATGGCGACATTTTCATGCACATCGACCCGGTGCTGACTCATTTGCGCGAGGCAATCCGGACGACGGTTGCGGAGCATGCCGCCCAATTCCCGTCGCACCAGGACGGGCACCCGTTGCTCGGCGGGCCGCGGGCCCCGATCCGCTTTTCGGGTGCCTGGTCGGTCCGGCTGCCGAGCGGCGGCTACCATGCCAACCACGTCCATCCCGCAGGCTGGATCAGCTCCGCGCTCTATCTTGTCTTACCACCCGACCTCGGGCAGGAAGAAGCCGGTTTCCTGACCTTGGGCGAGGCCGATGCGCCCACTTTCAAGGTCGGCCTTCCAGCGTTCCGAACGATCGAACCGAAGCCGGGCCGGTTGGCGCTGTTCCCGTCGTACATGTGGCACGGGACGCGGCCGTTCGGAGAGGGAGAACGGATGACGGTCGCGTTCGACGTTGCGGTGCCCAAGGCCGGCTGAAGCGTACGAGGACCGGGCCCCATGAAAAGTTGCTCGCCATTGCTGCCCAAAGCGGTTAAAATGTGGGCGGAAGCGAGAGAATAATGGCCAAATTTGCGTATGTTGCGAGTGTCCTGATGCTGGCCGCGTCGCCCGCGATCGCCCAGAGCCCGACTGACGGGGCGGCGCAGGCCAACGCCAAGAAGAGCGACGTCAATCGAATCATCTGCCAGAAGGAAGAGCAGATCGGCACGCGGCTCGCGCCGAGGAAAGTCTGCCTGACGGCCAAGGAGTGGGCGGAGCGGGCGCAGCTCAATCGCGAGGAAACCGAGCGCGCCCAGTCGAATGCCTGGGCTCCGGATTCAAACTGACCGCCCAGGTTCCAGGTTTATCGGAGGTGAAAATGTCAAAAATTGCGTATGTTGCGAGTGTCCTCATGCTGGCCGCTTCGCCGGCGATTGCGCAGACGCCGACGGACGGGCCAACCAAGGCAGACGCCAAGAAGAGCGACGTCAATCGGATCATCTGCCAGAAGGAAGAACAGATCGGCACGCGGCTCGCGCCCAAGAAGGTCTGCCTGACCGCCAAGGAATGGGCGGAGCGGGCGAAAATCGGCCGCGAAGAAACCGAGCGCGCCCAGCTGAACTCGTACAGGTCGGGCAACTAACCGAACGCGGACTTCAGCTGCTCTTTATAATTCCTCCAGCGCCCGCTCGACCGGGCGTGGAGCGGCTCGCGCACTTGCCACACGCTAGCGGTTTTCACCGCCCCGGACCGGCGGTGAAAGTCGAGCACCGAATCTTCCCAATCGAGTCCGAGGAACGACAGTAGCCGTTCAATGACTGGGCGCGGCGCACGTACCAGCTCGTCATAATCCAAGTCGAAAATATCGTTTGGATACAGACGCTTCCAATGCGCCATCAATCGCTCGTACTGGCCGTGCCAATGGGCTGCGTCGGCGAGATCGAGGGCATAGGCCATCTGCGGGTCGAGGTGCAGGAAATAGAGCGATAGCAGATTGTCGAGGCGGTCGCGGCGGGTGTGGATGATCTTCGCGTCCGGAAGCAGGGTCTTGATCAGGCCGATGTGGAGGAAATTGTCGGGCCTCTTGTCGGTCACCAGTCCGTTGCCGCCGGCAATGGCGGCGAGACCGGCGGCGTAGAGGTCGCGCCAGGATTCGATCGTCGCCCGGTCGGCGTCCACGACCGCTTCGGGATAGCCGGAGATCCGCGCCGCCAGCGCCGGAACCAGGTCCAGCTCGCCGCCCGACTCGATCCGGCTGTGGCTCGCGAGGATCTGCTCGACCAAAGTCGACCCAGACCGGAACAGGCCGCAGATGAAGACCGGAGATCCGGGGAATTGCTCGTCGGCCGCAGGTGAAGCCGGACTCTGGAATGCGGCGATCAAGCGATCGACGAACCGTTCGTGATACTCGCGGTCATAGGCCTTGAAGCGCGGACCGAAGCTCTCGCGGCTGGCCTGGTTGGCGTCCCTATAAGCGGCAAACGCCCGATCATAATCACCGCGCGCATCGAGC
>CBIHLI010000057.1:0-7554 GCA_966210575.1 uncultured Sphingomonas sp. | reverse complement strand
CCGGAGACGTGGGTGAGTGGCTGAAACCAGCGGTTTGCTAAACCGCCGTACGGGGAATTCCCGTACCGAGGGTTCGAATCCCTCCGTCTCCGCCAGCTTCCACATCGGGCAAAAAACTGGCGCCCCGGGTTTCCCCGGAGCGCCTGTAGTGTCGTCGGGTCGTTCGATCAGCCGAAGATGAAGTCGCTGGCAGAAACGCCGCTGGTGTTGAGCAGGACGATTGCGAAATCGGCCGCTCCGCCATCGGTATTGCCATAGACGACCGTCACCGGGCCGCTGATTCCGCTGGCGCCGGCCTGCCCATCGATGTCGAAGCCGAGCGCTTTCTCGGCCCCGTTGACGCTGTCGAACGTCTTGTAGGTCAGGTCGCCGGCATGCTTGTTGGCATTGGTGCCGTTGAAGGTGAAGGCGCCAAGGTCGCTGACGTCGATCTGGTCGCTGCCGTCGACCTTGAAGTCGGTGATGATATCGACCGACATCGAGCCCTTGTTGGGGCCCTTCAGCGCAAGTTTGCTGGCACCGACCTCGGCAACGAAGATGTCGGTTCCGCCACCCAGCGTGATCACGTCGAGGCCGTCGCCGCCATAGACGAAATCGTCGCCGGTGCCGGCGATCAGCACGTCGTTGCCGGCATTTCCGGTAAGGACGTTGCTGGCGCTGTTACCGATCAGCACGTCGTCGCCGCTGCCTCCTGACGCATTCTCGATCACGACTCCGTTGGCGATGGTGAAGCCGCCCTTGATCTCCGCCGAGCTAGGCGTTCCTCCGACGTTGTAGACAAAGGAAACCACTCCGCCGCCGGTGGGACTATAGTCGAGGGTCGCGGCAGTGAGATCGATCTGCGCGTCCAGAGTGCCGCCGTAGGCGATCGTGTCGTTGCCGCTGCTGTCCCAGATGGTCTGGTAATAAGCGTCGTTGACGGAGTCGGTCAGCGTGTAGGTGGTATCGCCTTCATTATAGGCATGGACCCCGTAGCGGTCCTGCAGGATGGCGATGTCGAACGCGCCGAGCGTCCCCGACCAGCCGTTGTCGATCCCGGCGATCGAGAAGGACGACGGACCGTCGGGATGGAAGTCCCAGGCGTCGTTGTAGGACATGACGGTATAGACGCCCTGGTTGAGGTCGTAGACGCCATAGGACCCCTGCGACGCCGTAACTCCGAGCATGACCTCGGAACCGCCACCGGTGTCGTGCGGGTGGGCGATGCCGTGGGCGTGGCCGAACTCGTGCAGGATGACTCCGAAGGCGAACCCGCCCTGGTCGAGGCTCACCTGGTCGCCGGGGATGTCCTGGGAGGAAACGCCGGGCTTGTCCCAGCCGCCACTGTTGACGTTGAACACGCCAATGCCCTGCTGGGTCCCGTACGAGCCCGGGTCCTGCGGGTAGAAATAGGCGCCATATTCGGTCGACGTCGTCGTCAGCAACCGGAAGGTCGCAATGCTGGAGTCGGTCGTGATCTCATAGTGAATGCCGGTGATCGGCGTGTATTGCGCCAGCGCCAGCATCACCGCGTCCATTTCCTTCTGGGTCCAGCCGTAGGTCGTCATCGGGGTGACGCCGTCATCGGCAAGCTCGCCGAAATTCTCGCCGGCGGGGGCGAAATAGACGTACGCCGTCTCGACGCCGTCGACGATCACGGTCGGGATGTTGTTGGCGCTGTCCCAGTTGAGCGACTCGAGCGGATCGACCGTCGCCGGATCGACCGCCTCGACGTTCAGCGTATAGCCGCCGGTCATCTCCGGTGGCGTCTCATCATATGCATCATAGGGCGAAACCTGCACATAATAGGTGCCGCCCTGCTCGGCGTAATAAGTCAGACCCGTTTCGTAATTGACGTCGAACGTGATCGGATTGCCGTTGGCGTCGAACAGGTCGAGATAGGCGAGGTTCTCGCCCGGCTCGCCGTCGAAGTCGGCTGCGCCGGAAACGCCGCCCGAATAGTTGAACGTATAGACCATGCCCTCGGTGAGCTGGATTTCGTACATGTCGAAATCGCCGGGCGCTTCGAGCTGGCCGTACGTGATGCCGAGGCTGAGGTCGGCTGCCGTCTCGAAGGTGCTGCCGACATCGTTAGAGCTGTCGGCCTGCCACACGGCGATAGTGAAATCGCCCGAATCGGCGGTCGGATAGCCCGGCGCGCTCGGGTCCAGGTGATACCAGGACGAGGCCAGCAGATAATGGGTGCCGGTTTCGGTCGCCGTGTAGGTGATCATCGACGTGCGGCCCATGCCGCCGTCATCGTCCTGAGCGATGTAATTGAAGTCGCCGTCGTACAGGAACAGATAGGGGTCAACGAGGCCGGTCTCGTTGAAGGTGTAGGTCTCGCCGGCCGTCAGCTCGACCGCGACCAGCTGATATTGCTCGCTGGCGCCGAGATTGTCGGTCAGATAATAATCGGGCTGCCCGGCGGTCCCCGGGGTGTGGGTCGCAATCGTCGACGGAACGCCGATGGTGCCGTTCTGGATCGCTTCGATATATTTGATCGGGTCGATGCCAGACTTGCCGCCGCTCACCGAAACAATCTGGCCCTCTGAATTGACTTCAACGAACGGCACATCATGGCGAACGTCGTGCAGGTGATTGGCTGGCATCCGTAACTCCCCTTTTTGACTCGGCCCGGCATGGGCCAATCCGTTAACAGACCATAAAGGTTATTGAGTCGCAATAGACTCAGTCACCATAATCAGGCAGGATTTCATCATGTTAGCGGAATTGGTCACCGCAATCGCGCTGGCGGCGAGCCCGTATCGGCCGCTGGCCGACGAGAAGCCCGCCGCGGCGAGCGCGGTATGCGCCAAAGGGAAGAAGGCCATGGACAGCAAGGCCGCCGGCGGTTCGGAAGGCGTCGCCAACCTGCCCTATGCCAGGGGCCGGCGCTTCGGAACGCTCGACGAATATCTCGAATATCTCCGTTGCACCGCGGCACCGATCGACCTTCCATGGTGGCGCGAGGTTCGTCCCGGCGTCTACGAGCACGTCAAGCGGATGCGCGGCGCAACCCCTGAAGTCGCCACCCGGGCCGAGCTCATGAAGCGGTTCGGCTTCACCAGCTAAGTCACCGGAAATCGAGCAGATCAAAGGGCTTAGCGATTGACTCGCACCGCCCGCTGGTGAACAAGCCCGCGCTTGCAGCGGGCCGCGCGTGGATGCGGGGGAATGCCGCGCAGCAAAGTCGCATTGCTAAGCGCTGTAGCTCGATGCTCTAAGCGCGTCTGGGCCGGAGGGGCTAAGATGAAGATTGTGGGCATTGACCTGCCTCAGCCGCTGGAAGACGCGGTGCGCGCCTGCCGCCCGCACCTGGTCGCGGCGGCGCTGTTCAGCGCCTTCATCAGCCTGCTGTTGCTGGCGCCGGCGATCTACATGCTTCAGGTCTACGACCGGGTGCTCGCCACCGGCGGCAAGATGACCTTGCTGTTCGTCACGCTCGCGCTGGCGATCGCATTGGTCACGCTCGCCGCGCTCGACGCGCTTCGCAACCGGCTGCTGGTCCGGGCCAGCGCCCGCGTCGATGGCCTGCTCGGACCGAAGATCCTGACCCGGATGCTGTCGGCGGGCGGGCGCGAGAACGTCCAGGCGATGCGCGACTTCGATTCGGTTCGGCAGGCGGTTGCGAGCCCGATCATGGCGGCGCTGTTCGAGCTGCCCTGGACCCCGATCTTCATCCTCGTCTGCTTCCTCCTGAATTTCTGGATCGGAGCGCTGGCCGTCGCCTCGATCGTCCTGCTGGCGCTGATCGCGCTCCACAACCAGAAGCGCACCAGCGAGGACATGGGTGCCGCGACCAAGGCGCTCGCCGCATCGCACGCCGCCGAGCAATCCGCCGCGTCTTTCGCCGGAACTATCCGCGGGCTGGGCATGGTCGAGGCGATGGTCAAGCGGCAGCTGGCCCAGCGCGACCAGGGGATTCGCGGGCTTGCGCATGCGCAGTTCGCCGGCAGCCGGTTCACCGCGCTCAGCCGCTTCCTGCGGCTGTTCGTCCAGTCGGCCGCCCTCGGCCTCGGTGCGTTGCTGGCGATTGCCGGCGAGATTTCCGCCGGCGCCGTCATCGCCGGATCGATCCTCGTCGGCCGGGCGCTGCAGCCGGTCGATGCGCTGATCGGCGGCTGGTCGACACTGACCTCGGCGCGCGCCGCGCTTGCCAGGCTTGCCGAGACTTTGGCCCAGCCGTTCGATCCCGAGCGGGTTCGGACCGTTCTTCCGGCGCCCAAGGGCAAGCTCGACGTCGAGCAGGTCGGTGTCCGCGGCCCCGAGGGCCGGCCGATCATCGTCGGCGTGTCCTTCACCGCGACACCGGGTGAAGTCCTCGGAATCGTCGGGCCGAGCGGCTCGGGCAAGACGACTTTGGCGAAGGTCATCGCCGGCGCGATCAAGCCGGACGTCGGCACGGTCAGGATCGACGGCGCCCAGCGCTCCGACTGGGATCAGGACGAGCTCGGCCGTTTCGTCGGCTATCTGCCGCAGGAAGCGAGCCTGTTCGAAGGAACCATCAAGGAGAATATCGCCCGCTTCCAGTCGTGGCTAGCCGACGATCCCGGCTCGGTCGACGCCGACGTCGTTACCGCCGCCAAGCTCGCCAATGTCCACGAACTGATCCTGAAGATGCCCCAGGGCTACGACACCTATCTGGGTCCGCTCGGCGCCGGCCTTTCCTCCGGCCAATCGCAGCGGATCGCGCTGGCGCGGGCGCTGTACCGCAATCCGCCGATCCTGGTTCTCGACGAGCCCAACGCCTTTCTCGATGCGGAAGGGGAGGCGGCGCTGCTTCGGGCGCTCGACTCGACGCGCAAGGGCGGCGCGACCATACTGCTGATCGCGCATCGCAAGTCGGTGCTGGAAATCGCCGACCGGCTGCTAGTCCTGGAGGACGGCAAGCCGAAGATGCTCGGGCCGATGAGCGACGTCGTCGTCCGGCTCGGCTCGCCCGGCGCGGAGAGCGCGGCATGACCGCGCAAATGCTTCATCTGCGGGCGCAATCGACCGAGATCGAGCCGGTCGACGATCCGACCCGCGACGTTCGGATCGGCGGCGCGATCGCCTTCCTGTTCTTCGTCGTCCTGCTCGGCTGGGCCGCCTTCGCGCCGCTCGACTCCGGAGTCTATGCGCCCGGAGCGGTCGCGGTTTCGGGCAACCGCCAATCTGTCCAGCACCGCGAAGGCGGAGTCGTCACGGCGATCCATGTCCGCGAAGGACAAAAGGTCCGCGCCGGCCAGCTGCTGGTCGAAATGGCGGCGCCCGACCTGCGCGCCGCCGAGCGGGCCCTGACCAGCGACTATCTGATGTTGCTGGCGCAGCGGGCGCGGCTGTTCGCCGAGCGCGGCGGCCTGTCCGCCTTTCCCGACCCGGTCGAATTCGCCGACCTGCCGGAAGCGGATCGCGCGCTGGCCCAGCAGGCGCTGCAGCTGCAGCGGGCGCAGCTCAAGGCGACGATCGGCGCGCTCGGGGCGCAGCAGTCGGTGCTTGGCCAGCGCTCGCGCCAGTTGGGCGAGCAGCGCACCGGCTATTCGCGGCAAGCCGGCTCGCTTCGCGAACAGCAGCGAATCCTCGAGGACGAGCTTCGCGGCATGCGCGAGCTCGAGAAGAAGGGCTTCGCTTCGACCAACCGGATCCGCGCGCTCGAGCGGGCGCAGGAGGAGCTTCGCGGCCGCGAGGCGGCGATGGTCGCCGAGATGGCTCGCGCCGGCGAAGGTATGGGCGAAACGCGCATGCAGTCACTGACGATTTCCCGCACCAACCAGGAAGAAGTCGCGACTGGCTTGCGCGATACCCAGGCCAAGATTTCCGAAGTGCTGCCGAAGCTGATCTCGGCCCGCGAGCAGCTGCAGCGGGCGATGGTCCGCGCCCCGGCTTCGGGCCAGGTCGTGGGCCTGACGGTGTTCACCGTCGGCGGCGTGGTTGCTCCCGGTCAGACGCTGATGGACGTCGTTCCCGAAGACAAGAAGCTGGTCATCCAGGCGCAGGTCGATCCGCGCGGCGCCGACGACGTCTACCAGGGCCAGGAGGCGCAGGTCCGCTTCAGCAGCGTCGAGGACCGCACGCTGCCGCTGCTGTCGGGCAAGGTCCGCACAATCTCCGCCGACAGCTTCACCGACGAGAAAAGCGGGCGCAGCTACTTCGTGGCCGAGGTCGAGGTCGGCCCTGAGGAGCTCGACAAGGTCCGCGGCGTGCTCGGCCAGGGCAAGCTTCGGCCCGGACTTCCGGTCGAGGTGGTGCTGGCAAGCCGCAAGCGGACCGCGCTGCAATATATCCTCGAGCCGCTCTACGGCCAGTTCTGGCGTTCGCTGCGCGAGCAATAGGACCGGCTCAAACTCTCAGTTCCGCCGCCCGCATTTCGGCTTCGCGCTTCAGGTTGCGGGCGAGCTGGGCCATGCCGTTGAGGTACTGCGGCGGCACGTGGACGTCGCGATAGTCGAGCGCAGCGGCGGCGCGCAGAGTCCAGAACGGGTCAATCAGATGCGGCCGGGCGAGCGCCACCAAATCGGCGCGGCCGGCGGCGAGGATCGAATTGGCATGGTCGGGCTCGTAGATGTTGCCGACCGCCATCGTTGCCAGCTTGGCTTCGTTGCGCAGCTTGTCGGAAAAAGGCGTCTGGAACATCCGGCCGTAGACCGGCTGCACCCCGGTCCAGGTCTGGCCAGCCGAAACGTCGATCAGGTCGGCGCCGGCGCGGGCGAAGGCGGCGGCGATTTCGACCGCATCGTCGGGGGTGATGCCCCGGTCGCCGGCCCAGTCGGTCGCCGAGATGCGCACCGACATCGGCCGGTCCGCGGGCCAGGCCTCGCGCATCGCGGCGAACACTTCGAGCGGGTAGCGCAGCCGGTTCTCTAGGCTGCCGCCATATTCATCGGTGCGATTGTTGTGCAGCGGAGTGATGAAGCCTGACAGCAGGTAACCGTGGGCGGCGTGCAGCTCGACCATGTCGAAGCCGCATTCGATGCCCAGCCGCACGGCGGCGACGAACTGGTCGCGGACCCGGTCCATGTCGTCGCGGGTCATCGGCCGCGGCACCTGGTTGACCGGCGACCAGGGCACGTCGCTCGCCGCCATCACCGGCCAGTTGCCCTCGTCGAGCGGCACGTCATTGCCTTCCCAGCCCAATTTGGTCGAGCCCTTGGCGCCCGAATGGCCGAGCTGCAGGCAGATCTTGGCTTTCGAATTGTCGTGGACGAAATCGACGATGCGGGTCCACGCGGCGACATGCTCGTCGTTCCACAGGCCGGTGCAGCCGGGGCTGATCCGACCCTCCGGCGAGACGCAGGTCATCTCGGTGAAGACGAGCCCGGCGCCGCCTAGCGCGCGTTCGCCCAAATGGACGAAGTGGAAGTCGCCCGGAGTGCCGTCAACCGCCGAATACATATCCATCGGCGAGACGACGATCCGGTTGGCGACTTCCATCGCGCGCATCTTGAACGGCGCGAACATCGGCGCCGCCGTCTTGCCGGGGACTCCGGCTTGCTCCCAGAACCAGCGCTCGACGCCCTCCAGCCAGGCCTTGTCGCGAAGCCGCAGATTCTCGTGGCTGATGCGCTGGCTTCGGGTCAGCAGCGAATAAGCGAA
>CBIHLI010000056.1:0-7566 GCA_966210575.1 uncultured Sphingomonas sp. | reverse complement strand
CCGCCCGACGAACCACCGGGGCTCGCCTTCCGCGACGAAATCCTGCCATGGCTGTTCGGGGACGACGGGTCGGAAGAGAATGACGACGATGAAGAGGTGGTCGACCAGTCGGGGCTGTTTGGCGATTCGGTGATCGAAACCGGAGTCACCAGCGGTTCCGATCCCACTCTTTGGGACTCGATCGAAGTCGACCCAATCGACTGAGGAATCGCTTGCCGGTCCCGGCGATTTCGCAAAGCCGGTGGCAAGCTAGGCGTCGCCTTGCTAGCGAGCCGAAATGGCAGATCCCGACACCGACCTGGTCATCGAAACACCCTTCGATGCCGCCCTTTCCGAGCGCTATCTCGTCTATGCCCTGTCGACGATTACGGCGCGGTCGCTTCCCGATGTCCGCGACGGCCTGAAGCCGGTCCACCGCCGCCTGTTATGGGCGATGCGGCTGCTGCGGCTCGATCCGGCCGGCGCCTATAAAAAATCGGCGCGAGTCGTCGGCGACGTGATCGGCAAATATCACCCGCACGGCGACCAGAGCGTCTATGATGCGATGGTCCGGCTCGCCCAGGATTTCGCGCTTCGCTACCCATTGGTCGACGGACAGGGCAATTTCGGCAACATCGACGGCGATAACGCCGCCGCCTATCGCTACACCGAGGCGCGGCTGACGGCCGTCGCGGCGCAGCTGATGTCCGGACTCGACGAGGGCACTGTCGATTTCCGCTCCACCTATAATGGCGAGGAGGAGGAGCCGGAGGTCTTTCCCGGACTGTTCCCCAACCTCCTCGCCAACGGCGCCAGCGGGATTGCGGTTGGCATGGCGACGTCGATCCCGCCGCACAACGTCGGCGAGCTGATCGATGCGGCGGTCCACCTGATCGACAATCCCAGGGCCGAGGACAGCACGCTGATGGATTTCGTCGGCGGCCCCGATTTCCCGACCGGGGGCGTGCTGGTCGACGGCCAGTCGAGCATCGCCGAAGCCTATACCACCGGCCGCGGGTCCTTCCGGCTTCGCGCTTCGGTCAGCCAGGAGAAGGAAAAGGGCGGCGGCTGGTACCTGCTGGTGAGCGAAATCCCGTACGGCGTCCAAAAGGGTAAGCTGATCGAGCAAATCGCCGCGCTGATCGCCGAGAAGCGGCTGCCGATCCTCGCCGACGTCAAGGACGAGAGTGCTGAAGAGGTGCGGCTGCTCCTCGAACCGAAAAGCCGAACGGTCGATCCCGAGCTGCTGCTCGAAAGTCTCTACCGAATGACCGATCTCGAGGTGCGCTTCCCGCTCAACCTCAATGTCCTCGACGCCACCCGGACGCCGATGGTGATGAGCCTGAAGCAGGCGCTCGCCGCCTGGCTCGATTTCCAGTTCCAGGTGCTTGTTCGGCGCAGCCAGGTGCGGATCGAAAAGATCGATGACCGGGTCGAGCTTCTCGACGGATTCCTGATCGCCTTCCTCAACCTCGACCGGGTGATCGCAATCATCCGCACCGAGGACGAGCCCAAGCCTTTGCTGATGGACGAATTTTCGCTTTCCGACCGCCAGGCCGAAGCGATCCTCAACATGCGCCTGCGCAGCCTGCGCAAGCTCGAAGAGCTGGAAATCGGCCGTGAGTGCGCCTCGCTGGTCAAGGAACGCGACGAGCTTGTCAAGCTGATCGAAAGCCCGGCCCGCCAGCGGACCCGGCTCAAGAAGGACCTCGGCGCCCTCAAGGACAAGTTCGGCGACCCACGCCGGACCCGGATCGAGGAAGGTGCCGCCCCGCGCGAGATCGACTGGTCGGCGATGATCGAGAAGGAGCCGATCACGGTGATCCTGTCGCAGCGCGGCTGGATCCGGGCGATGAAGGGCCATCTCGCGACCGAGGAGATGGCGGCGCTCAAGTGGCGCGAAGGCGACGGTCCGTTCATCCAATTCCACGCCCAGACGACCGACAAGCTCGCTTTGTTCGCCGACAATGGCCGGGTCTACACGCTGGCCGGCGACAGGCTTCCGGGCGGCCGCGGTTTTGGCGAGCCGGTCCGGCTGCAGGTCGACCTCGAGCCCGAAGTCGAGGCCGTCAACCTGGTCGTGGCGCGGCCGGGCATGAAGCTTCTGGTTGCCTCGTCGGACGGACGCGGGTTCGTCGCCTCTGCGGAATCGACAATTGCGGAAACCCGCAAGGGCAAGCAGCTTGTAAACCTGCGCCCCGGAGCGAAAGTGGCGGTGGTCCGGCCAATCCCCGGCGGCGCCGACGCCATCGCTGTGGTCGGAGAAAACCGCAAGCTGCTGGTTTTTGCGCTTGCCGACCTCCCCGAGCTGGCGAGGGGGCAGGGGGTGATGCTGCAGCGCTATCGCGACGGCGGCCTGTCCGACGCCACCGCTTTCCAATCGTCGGAAGGGCTGAGCTGGAGCCTCGGAGGTGAGAGCCGTCGGGTTCGAACCGAGACCGACTTGACGCCGTGGCGGGCGGCCCGGGGCACCGCCGGACGGATGCCGCCGGTCGGATTTCCGCGGTCAAACCATTTTGGATAACTTAACCTGGGTTGGATTGTTTAAACGAGTTTGAAAACCTCGAATTAACCCCTCTCGTACATAGGCCCAGTGATGCAGGCCGCGAAGAAGCGTAACGGGGAGCCGACCCGCACGCGCCGGAGCGATGCGCAGGGGTCGATTCCGCCCCTCGCGACCGCCGACGATACGGCGCTGCTCGACGCACTCCCGATCGCAGCTGCGGTGGTTGGCCAGGCGCACGACGGGACGCTCAAGGTCCTGGCCCACAACAGCCGGTTTCTCGAGGCAATCGCGCGGTCGACCAGCGCCGCGGAGGACTGGGAGGACGCCGAATGCATCAAGAGTAGGCCGATAGCGGACCTGTTCGCCGAATTCTTCGCCGATCCGCTGTCGGCGGGGGAACTGGACCTAAAAGACGGCGAAGGGGTCGGGGCCCGCTACCATAGGATCAAGCTGGCGCCGCTGCCGAAAGGCAAAAGCGGAATGCCGCGCTGCCTGATGAGCGTGGTTGACCGGACCGTCGAGGTCCAGTCGGAGCGCACGCTTCGCGCAGAAATGCTGCGCGACAGCCTGACCGGCCTTCCCAATCGCCTCGCCTTCAGCGAGCAGCTAGAGCAGGCGGGCGGGGCGGGCACCGACCAGGTCGAATATGCGGTCCTGGTCGTCGACATGCTTCGGTTCAGCCGAATCAACGAGAGCGTCGGCAGCCTCGCCGGCGACGAACTTCTGATCACCTTCGCCAGGCGGCTGATGTCGGCGCTTCGCGGCGGCGACGTTCTCTCCCGCACCGGCGGCAACGAATTCGGAATCCTGGTGTCGCTTCGCCGGGGCATCGAGGACGCCTTGACCGCGGCGGCGCGAATCCAGGACGTGATGTCGGCGCCGTTCCACATCTCCGACCTCGATATCCGGGTCGAATGCGCGATCGGCGTGGCGCTGATGCAGCCCGACCAGGATGCCGAGGAACTGTTCCGCAACGCGCAGTTCGCGGTGAAACAGGCCAAGCAGAGCGGCAAGCCGGAAATTTACGAGGCCAAGCAGGCGAGCCTCGCCCGGCGCCGCTTTTCGATCGAAACCGAACTTCGGCGAGCGCTCGACAAGGATCAGCTTGAGCTTTTCTATCAACCGCTGATCGATCTCAAATCGGGAAAAGTTGCGGGATTCGAGGCGCTGGCGCGGTGGACCCACGCCGACCGCGGTGAGATTTCTCCGGCCGAGTTCATTCCTGTCGCCGAGGAATCCGGCCTCATTCTCCAGCTTGGCCGCTGGGCAATGGACCAGGCGACCCGGACTCTGGCCGAGTGGGACCGCAAGGCCGGCGGCCAATTGCCGCTGTATGTCGCGGTCAATCTTTCGGCGATCCAGGTCGCCCGCGACGACATTGCCTCAGTCGTGTCCAGCGCGCTTCGCTCAAGCGGCCTGACCGGCGACCGGCTGACGCTCGAGCTGACCGAGAGCTCGATCCTTCAGGACCCGGCCCGCGCCACCCGTGTGTTCGAGGCCCTGAAATCGCTCGACGCCACCGTGGCGATGGACGACTTCGGGACCGGCTACTCCAGCCTCGCTTACCTGCAGCGATTGCCGATCGACGTGCTCAAGATCGACAAGAGCTTCGTGTCGGGAATGATGGTCGACCCGGATGCGGTGGCGATCGTCCGCGCGGTGCTCAGCCTGGCCGAGGCACTGGGCATGTCGACGACCGCCGAAGGGATCGAGACAGTCGAGCTTGCAACCACGCTCGCGACGCTCGGCTGCGCGAGCGGGCAGGGCTATTATTTCGCCAGGCCGCTCGAAGCGGAAACGGCAATCGAATATTGGAACGAGCGGCGCCGCAACGGGCGCTAGATCGAACTACTGATAATCGACGCTGACGTTGAACGTGCCGACATAGACGCCGCCGACGGTGGTAGAGCTCACTGAAATCGACCCGCCGAGGGGAAAGTTCACACCCGGCGCGCCAGAGTTGGGGATTGCGACACTGTTCGGTTTGTCGACCACCAGGGTCAGCGTCTTGGTCGGATCGGATTGATTCACCATAGTCACATTCGGCGCGGCGACCGTTGCGGTCTGCTGGCTGCTGCCGCGGACATTATAGATCGCCACTTGCGTGGCGCCGGTGCAGGTCAGGTTGGCGGGACAGGTCAGGGTACCGGTACGTGACAGGCCGACCACCGCTCCTGACCAGCTTCCCGGGCCGAGAATGAGCGTGCCGAGGTCGAAATTCTGGATCGACGTCAATGTCAGCGGCTTGACGACCTTGGCCTTGACCTGGGCAGTGATCGTCGCCGCGTTCGCAGGCGCGGCGAGCGTGGCCGCAAGCGCGACCCAGACTCTGGCAATCCTCGCAACCCGAAGCCCCACCAACCCGTCTCCGCTTCCGCGTGGATCGTCACCACGCGATTAACCATCGTCGGGACTAACCGGCCGGTATTGAAACGGGGTTAACGGAGGCTTTCGGCAAGCGCGTCGGCAACGATCGCATCGAATGTCGCGCCGTCGGGGAATCCGGCGGCTATCCAGCGGTTCTCGATCCGCCGCAAGGTTCGGGAGACGAGCGGGCCTTCTGTCAGTCCGCGCTTGATCAGGACGCCGCCGCTGATCGGCAGCCGCGGCGGCTTCCAGTCCGACACGGCCTTCGCCGGTGCGGTCTCGCCGGCGAGCAGAAGGCGGTCGACGGCACACGGCACCCCATATCGATAAGCGATCGCGTGAGGCCCAGGGGCAAGCGTCGGGTCCGCCGCGCAGGCAACCCGTTTCCATGCCCGGTTCGACAGCTTGAGCCGGACGGCGATGGCGGCGGCAAGCTCCGGATCGCGCGGCAGGAGTGCGGTCAGCCGGCGCAGCGAATCCGGCTCGATCCCGGATTGAGCCTCCGCCCTAACAAGCGCGGCAAGCGCCTTGGCGGCGGCAGGACCAATTTCGGGGAGCACGGGCTTCAGAATCCCGCGATCGAGCATCACCTGGACCGTCGGCGAAGGGTCGTCGACGCCCAGCAGCTTGAGGAGTTCATCGGCGATTCGCTCGCGCGACAAGGCCATCAGGTCGTTCGCTCGCGCCGTGCAGGCCTCCAGCGCCGGCGCGTCCGGCTCGCCGCGCCCGAAACGCGCATGGAATCGGAAGAATCGGAGTATCCGCAAATGGTCCTCCGCGATCCGCTCGAACGGGTCGCCGATGAAGCGGACGTGGCGCTGGTCGAGATCGGCGAGCCCGTCGAAATAGTCGAAAACCTCGCCGCTCGCCGGGTCCGCCATCAGCGCATTGATGGTGAAGTCGCGCCGCGCAGCATCGGCCTGCCAATCGTCGGTGAAGACGACGGTGGCGCGGCGGCCATGGGTCTCGACGTCCCGCCGCAGCGTCGTCACTTCATAGGGATGACCGTCGCTGACGGCCGTTACCGTTCCGTGTTCGAAGCCGGTCGGAACGGCCTTGATCCCGGCGGCCTGCAGCCGTTCGACGACCTGGTCGGGACGAAGCCGGGTCGCCAGGTCGACATCGCTGACTGGAAGGCCGAGCAAGTCGTCGCGAACCGCGCCGCCGACGTAGCGAGTCAGCCCCTCGTCAGCGCCGAGCGCATCGAGCAGCTTGGCCATGCCGCTACGCCGCCGCCACTTCTTGGTGTCGAGCCTCAGCTCCATTGCAAGCGCCGCGACAGGTTAACGATCATCGCCGCGGTCGCTCCCCAGATTTTCCGTCCGTTCCATTCGATCTGCCAGTAGCGCCGCTCGAGCCCGGCGAGAACCGCCGTCTCGAGCCGCCGGTTGGCGGGATCGAGAAGGTGCGCAAGCGGCGCCTCGAACCAATCGGCGACCTCTTCGTCGTGCGGGGCCAGCGACAGGTCCGGAGGGACAATGCCGATCACGGGGGTCACCACAAAACCGGTGACCGTCCGATAGGCCTCGAGCGAGCCGGCGACGGCGACCCACGCTGGATTGAGCGCAAGCTCCTCCCGCGCCTCGCGAAGGGCCGCGTGGACCGAATCTTCACCCGGATCGACCCGTCCGCCGGGAAAGGCAATTTGCCCAGCATGGGTTCTGAGGTGCTCGCGCCGAACGGTCAGGATGACTCCAGGCTTTGGCCGGTCGGTAATCGCGATCAGGACCGCCGCAGGGATGGTGGCTTGACCGCAAATCGCCGGCAAATCGCCTTCCAGCGGGGGCTCGGCCGGCGGAGCCGCGAAGCTCGAGCGGATTCGTCCGGCGAGGCTCAAGCGCGTTTCGCGAGCGGAAAGAAGCAGCCGTCACTCCACACGCCGGGCGGGTCGCCGCCCTCGTTCAGAGCAATCTCGGCCAGCTCATAATAGATCGGGCGCGACAGCTCGGCTTCGAGCCCGTGGCGCACCGCGACCCGCGGCGAAGGTCCTTCGCTACCCTCGACGATAGCCAGCGGATGATCGCGGCCGACGACCAGCGCGTCGCCGCTGTCGAGCGCAAGCGCGATCCGGCGGTCCTTGCCCAAGCCCTCGCTCTCCATCTCCACCGCCCGAAACGCGGTGCAATCGACATCGATGGTGAGTTTTTCGACCGGAGTGACGAGAACATGGCGGCCATCCGGCTCGCGTCGAAGGATCGTCGCGAACAAGCGGACCATCGCCCGCCGCTCGATCGGCGCTCCGTCGTGGAACCAGGTGCCGTCGCGGGCGATCCGCATTCCCGAGTGGCCGCAATGAGCGGGGTTCCATTTCTCGACGGGCGGAAGCCGCCGTTGGTCGATCAGCTTCCGAAGCTCGGCAAGGCTGACTCCCTTCAGCGCGATCGGCGGTTGGCTCTCGGGCATCGGCCCTGGATTGCTTCGCTTCGCCGGCAATGACAACTAGGCGGTGATGGAGGAACTCAAAACCGCGATCGTTACCGGAGCGGGCAAGCGCGTCGGCGCGAAGATCGCCGCCGCCCTTCTCGAACGGGGATGGACGGTCGTCGCCCACGTGCATCGGGAGGACGATGAGGTGCCGGAAGGCGCGGTTAAAGTCGCCGCCGACCTGGTGAGGCCGGACTGCGCGGACGCGATTTTTGCGGCGGCGGCGGGCCTGCCTCCGGTGCGCCTGCTGATCAACAATGCGGCGCGCTTCGCCTGGGACGGCTTTGGCG
>CBIHLI010000055.1:0-7585 GCA_966210575.1 uncultured Sphingomonas sp. | reverse complement strand
GCCCCGACCAGCGTGAGGATGCCAGCGAGTGCAAACGGGCGCCCATGCTTGCCGCTCCAAACCGCAAGGGCAAAGGCGATCCCGGCAGTCACCGCATTGGCGGCCTGGAATCCGGCACCGAGCTTGGCGAAATCCTCCGGTCCGGTAACCCCCAGCGGGATTCCCGAAAGACGGCCAAAGATAGGCGGCAGCAGGAAGATCGCCGTCGCCAGCATGTAGCGCGAATGGAGATGCACCTTTCGGCGATTGCGCAGCGCTTCATAATAGAAATAGGCGAAGCCGCCGACGCCGACGAAATCGAGCCATGCGAGCTGCGGTGCGTACATCGCCTGGAACGGCTCGCCAGCGACATAGCGCTCGGCCATGCCGAAGAAGATGCCGGTCCCGCCCATCAGGAACAAGGGGAACAGCCCCAGGCTCGCCATCCCGAGCGACCGGTGCAGCCGCCGCTGATCGCGGTGGATCGTCAGGCTCTGCGCGGCCAGCAGCATCAGCCACAGGGTCGCGGTGACGCCGTGCGCGTGGAACTGCGCCGGCGCAGTCGAAAATTGCGACAAATAGCTGGGCCAGAATGCCAGCGCGATCAACGGAAACAGGACCAGCACATACCAGTGCCCATGACGGTTCGGCATCGCAATTCCCCCTTAGCGACTCCTGTTGGGGAGCTTAGCGGCGCCTCGGCGCAAAAGAAAAGGGCCGGCGTTTCCGCCGGCCCTTCTCGCATGGGCTTGTGCCGAGATTAGCGGCGGTCGCCCATGAACTGGAGCAGGAACATGAACATGTTGATGAAGTCGAGATAGAGGTTCAGCGCCCCCATGATGACCGTCTTGCCCATCATGTCGGTCCCGGCGACGTAAGCGTACATGCTCTTGATCTTCTGCGTGTCGTAGGCCGTCAGGCCGGCGAACAGCAGCACGCCGATGGCGCTGATCGCCAGCTGCATAGCCGGCGACTGCAGGAACAGGTTGATCAGCATCGCCACCAGCAGGCCGACGACGCCCATGATCAGGAACGTGCCCCAGCCGGACAGGTCCTTCTTTGTCGTGTAGCCCCACAGGCTAAGGCCTGCGAAGCCGGCCGAGACCGCGAAGAATGTCTGGGCGATCGAAACCCCGGTGTAGACCAGGAAGATCGACGACATCGACAGGCCCATGGCTGTCGCGAACGCCCAGAACAGGATCTGGAGCGTGCTGGTCTTCATGCGGTTCAGGCCGAAGCTCATCGCCATCACGAAGCCGAGCGGCGCCAGGATGATGAGCCAGCGAAGCGGTGTCGCCAGCACCTGCGCCGCAAGCCCCGAGCTAGCAAACAGCAGCGCGACGATGCCGGTCAGAAGCACGCCCGACGCCATGTAATTGTAGACCGACAGCATGTAGGACCGCAGGCCCGCATCGCGGGCGGCGCGCGGAACGCCTACCGAAACGGCCGGATCGTAGCCGGTCGTCGTCGTACGCGGGTCAAAATCGTTCTGCATTTCCACTCCTCTCGCGCGGGCAAATGGGCCCGTTCGCTCCGTCGGGAAGATATCGGTGATGCAACACTGGCTTTCAAGCGAAACCGGACATGCGCCGTTCGATTTCCCGAAGGCGCTGGCGCCGCCCGCCGGCTATTTTTTCTTCTTCTTGTCGGGCTCTGGCGGCGCCGATTCGTCGGTCCCGTCGTAATCGGCCATGTAGCGCTTCATCCCCTTGCGCTCGCCATATTCGGTGATCCACAGCAGCGCGAAGCAGAAGTTCAGCGCAATGCTGACCACCGCCGCAAGCTCGACCGCGCCGATCCCGGCCGAGAGCCCGATCCCGACTGCCATCAGAATGAACAGCGCGTCGCCGGAGCTCTTGAGCGAGTTCCTGAAGCGAACCGCCCCAGCAATTCCCGCGAGCGAGAACGCCAGCGCCAGCGAGTTCTGGACGATGATGACGATGCCGGTGACGACGATCGGCAGGATGAGGATCGTGTTGACCAGCGACTGGTCATATTCGGCGCCGCTGCGCACCGACATATAGACCCAGGTGACGGGAAGCGCGCAGAGGAAGGCGCCGATGATCGCGACCACCAGCCAGAACAGGCTCTGGCCGAGGCTTCCGACATGTTCGGCGCGGATCGCGTCCATGCCCTCGAGCGGGTTCTGGTTCGGCTGGCTGATTAGCGTTTCGACGCCGCCGACCGGCAAATAGCCGCGGAATTCCGGCCATATCGTCAGCGCCAGGAAGACGATCGCGGCGATGACGAGATAGTAGATCAGCAGCTGTCCGATCAGCTTCTTTGCAGTTTCCGCGCCGGTCGGTCCCGGCAGAGCAGCGGCGCTTTGCTTTATAGCCATCAGGTCAGTTCCCCCTTGGTTCGAGCGGCGACGGTCATTGCGGCAACGCCTTTAGATGAGCCCTTCCCCGGTGTTGTCGCGAGGCGCGGCCTGCAGGTCGTAGAGCGGAATCGGGTCGATGACCCCATAGCGTTCCTTGAGCGGCTCAGCGGCGAGCGGCGGCCAATCGAGCTCCGTTGCTGGAAGCTTGGTGTCCGGGACCCGGTCGAGGAAATCGCGAAGGAGCGTCAGCCGCCCGAGCGCCTGGTCGTTGAACTCGACCAGCGTCCATGGCGCGAATTCGGTGTGCGTGGCTTTGAGCATCCGCTCACGGGCTTCGGTATAGGCCTCGTAGCGCTCACGCGCATGAACATCGATCGGCGACAGCTTCCACCGCTTCAGCGGATTTATCAACCGGTTCTCGAACCGTTCCTCCTGCCGTTCCTGGTCGCAGCAAAGCCAGTATTTGAAGAGGAGTATCCCGTCGTCGACCAGATGCCGCTCAAACTCCGGGACGGCCTTGAGGAACGCTTCGGTTTGCGCCTCCGTGCAGAAGTCCATGACCGGCTCGACCCCGGCGCGGTTGTACCAGCTGCGGTCGAATAACGTCAGCTCGCCCTTGGCCGGCAGGTAGGGAATGTAGCGCTGGAAATACCATTGGCCGCGCTCGCGCTCGGTTGGTGTCGGAAGCGCTGCAACCCGGCACTGACGGGGGTTTAGCACACGCGCGATCATGTCGATCGAGCCGCCCTTGCCGGCGGTGTCGCGGCCTTCGAAGACGATGACGATCCGCTGCCCGGTTTCCGAGACCCAGCGCGACAGCGCCGCAAGCTCCTTGAGCAGCGGCTTCGCCAGTTCTTCATATTCCGGATAGGTGAGCTTCTTGAACTCGCTCATCCAATACCCCCTTGGTCGCGAATGTGACATCTTGCCGTCACATCGGCAATCTCTTGTCGCCATGCACCGCCTGTTCGTCGCCATCCGCCCGCCCGAAACGATCCGCGACCTGCTAATCGACGCGATGGACGAGAGCCCGGTGCTGCGCTGGGTCGGCGACGAACAGCTTCACCTGACCTTGCGTTTCATCGGCGAAGTCGAGCGGCCGGTGGCGAACGATGTCGCAGATGAGCTTGGCACGGTTCGCTTTCCCCGCTTCGACCTGAGGATCAACGGGCTTGGCAGGTTCGAGCGCAAGCAGGGCGGCGCATTGTGGGCCGGGGTCGAGCCGCGCAAGCCCGTCGCCGAGCTCGCCGCCAAGATCGAGCGCGCCTGCGTGGAGGCGGGCTTGCCGCCGGAGCAGCGCGCCTTTCATCCGCACATCACCCTGGCGCGCTGGAACCGCGCGACGGCCGAAGCCGCACGCGAATTCGAGCAGCGCCGGTCCAACCTGGCGTCGGAACCCTTCACGGTCGACCGCTTCATCTTGTTCGAAAGCCGCCTGTCCCGCCACGGCGCGCATTATGAAGAGGTCGGCGTCTACCTGCTCGCCTGATACATTTTCGCGCCGCGAAGCGCGGTATGGGCTTAGGCTTCGGCCAGCCGTTGTCGAGCCACTTCGAGCCTTACGAACAGGCCTTCGCGTCTCCATTCGCGAATAATCTCGCCACCCAGTTGGCCCCGCACAGTCGAGTTGGATAGCCTTGTTCCAAATCCTTCGACGCCAGGTTCGCCTCGAACTTCAGGCCCGCCGCTTTCAGTCCAGGTTAGGACGAGCCTTTCTGCCTCCGCCGCACAGGCGATATCGACGATCCCATCCGGGGCGGACAAGGCGCCATATTTTGCCGCGTTGGTCGCAAGTTCGTGCAGCAGCAGCGAGAGGGTCGTTGCGGCCTTCCTCGAGATCGGAACGTCGACACCCGTAACCCGAGCGCAACTGGTTTTCGGATCGCGATCGAAGGGGGCGGTGATCGTGTGGATCAGCGCATGGAGGGTGGTGGCCTGCTGCGTTACGCCGTCCTCTTCGGACAGCGCTTGAATCGTGAGCGCGTGGGCCCGCGCCAACGCCTCCAGGCGCGAGGTTACGGCGGACGCCAGTTCGGCAGGCGTTGCGGCCGATTTGGCGCTGAGGGCAACGACACCGCTTGCGAGCGTGAACAGGTTCTTCACCCGGTGGTCCATCTCGCGCAAAAGCAGGTGCTGCTGCTGCTCGCTGAGACGGCGTTCAGTTATATCACGAGCGATCTTCGACGCACCGACGATTCGACCGTCTCGGCCCCTGATCGGAGAAACAGAGAGAGAGATATCGACGAGACTGCCGTCCTTGCGACGCCGGACGGTTTCATAATGGTCGACCCGATCGCCCCTCTTGATCTGATCCAGGATCCGGGGCTCTTCATCCTGTCGGTCAGGGGGAATGAGCATTCGGACGGGCTGACCGATCGCCTCTTCTGGCGTGTAGCCGAATAGGCGTTCCGCACCTTTGTTCCAGGTAATGATCGTCCCGTTCAGGTCCTTGGCAAGGATCGCGTCGTCCGAGAACTCGACGATAGCGGCGAGGCGTTCCGCCGCCTGGTCGGCGATATTAGCGTCCGTCACGCTCGCCACCATGGTGCTTGGTGATCGCTGAGTCGCGCACGCCGTCACCGGCGAGCGAGACGGGCCTTGCAAGATTGTTGGAGATCGGCATTCGACACCCCACCACTACCTTTCCTGCGCGGCGCCTAAACGCCGCCCGCCTCGGATTGATCAACTGATCGCCGGCATAAGAGCAAAAGTCGAGTTTGCACAATAGGTTGATGGACCGCCCGGAGGGCGATTTCCAAAACATTGCAGGTGGGATGCACGGCCGGTAGCCGACTCGTTGATTACCAGATGCGGACGCGCTTCTCCGGGGCGATGTAGAATTTCGAATCCGGCATAACGTTGAATGCCTGGTACCAGGCGTCGAGGTTTCGCACCGGGCCGATGATCCGATAGCGCCGCGGGCTGTGCGGGTCGGTCGCGACCTGGGTCTTGATTGCATCCTCGCGCTGCTCACCGCGCCACGCCTGGGCGAACGCCAGGAAGAAGCGCTGGTCGCCGGTAAGCCCGTCGACCACTGGCGCTTCCTTGCCGCCCAGCGATTTCTTGTAGGCGAGATAGGCGACTTCGAGACCCGACATGTCGCCGATATTCTCACCCATCGTCAGGTCGCCGTTGATGAAGATGCCCGGCGCCGCTTCATAGGACGCATATTGCTTGCCGAGCTCTGTTGTCAGCGCCTTGAACCGCTCGGCGTCACCCTTGGTCCACCAGTCGCGCACAGCGCCATTCTCGTCGATCTTGCGGCCCTGGTCGTCGAAGCCGTGCATGATCTCGTGGCCGATGACCGCGCCGATCGCCCCATAGTTCACCGCGTCGTCGGCCTGAGGGTCGAAGAACGGCGGCTGCAGGATGCCGGCCGGGAAGACGATCTTGTTCTCCAGGCCGCCATTATAGGCGTTCACCGTGGCGGGGCTCATCGCCCACTTCTTGCGGTCGACCGGCTGGCCGAGGTCGGCGAGCTGGTAATCCCATTCGAAGGCGGAGCTGCGCTTGACGTTGCCGTAAAGGTCGTCCGCCTTCATCGACAGCTTCGAATAATCCCGGAACTTCTCGGGATAGCCGACCATCACGTCCATCTTGGCGAGCTTCTTGAGCGCCGCCTGCTTGGTCGCATCCTCCATCCAGCTATTGCCCTGGATGCGCTCGGCCGCCGCCAGCTTCAGGTTGGCGACCAGTGCTTCCATCTTGGCCTTGGAATCGGCCGGGAAGTAACGCTCGACATAGGTCTGGCCGAGCAATTCGCCGAGGCGGCCATCGACCTGGTCGATCCCGCGACGCCAGCGTGGACGCAACTCCTTCGCCCCCGACAGCGACTTGGTGAATTCGAACCGGCTGTCGACGAATCGCTTGGAAAGATAGTTCGACGCCTGGTCGGCGACCTTGAACCGCTGCCAGGTCTTGAGCGTATCGAGCGAAGTCTTGTCGTAAAGCGCGGCGAGCGCCTTGATCGCCGTATTGTCGGCGACGAGGATCTTCGGCGCGACGGTGTTCGTCTCGGTCAGATAGCTGTTCCAGTCGAAGCCGGGAGCGTAGGCGACGAGCTCGGCCGGGGTCATCGGATTGTTCAGCTTGTCGATGTCGCGAAGGTCGGCCTGCGGCCACGACAGCTTGGCGATTTCCGTCTCGAACGCGAGGATTTGGTCGGCCGCAGCGGTGGCGTTCGGCGTTCCGGTCATTTCCAGTGTGCGCTGGACATAGGCGCGATAGGCGTCGCGCTGCGGCTTGTACTTGTCGAGCAAATAATAGTCGCGGTCCGGAAGCCCCATTCCCGACGTGCCGACGGCAAGGATGTTGATGGTCGGGTTGTCGAGGTCGGGGATCACCTGCAGCCCGAACAGGGTCGAGCCGAAATCCTTATGGCTTCCCGCCATGAAGCGGCGGAACTCGTCCTTGGTCTGGATCGCGGCGACGTGGGCGAGATCGGCCTGAAGCGGGGCCGCATCGAGCTTCTCGAGCAGCGCCTCGTCCATGTAGCTCGCGTAGAGCGCGCCGATCTGGCTGTCCTTGGGCGAGCCGATGACGATCGACCGAAGCTGCTCCTGGTTGCGGTCGTTGAGCTCCGATCCGACGCCGTTCTGCGACTTGTCGGCGGGGATGTCGTTGGCGTCCATCCACTTGCCCGCCGCGTAGCGCTGGAAGTCGTCGCCCGGCTTGACCGTCATGTCGCGGGTGCTGAGGTCGACGCCCCACGCACCGAAGCGCATCGTTTGCGGCTGGCTGGTTGCGGCCGCGCTTGCGGCCGGCTGCGCGACGGCCGGCGTGGCGGTCAGCGCCGTGCACGCGAGCAGCAGGGCTGCGGCCTTTGCGAAACTCTTGGTCATGTCGAACTCCCCCGAAAAATGAATCCCGATCAAGGCTTTAGCCCATGCGCCCGAGCCTGCCAGCCGCCATTCGCCATCGACGAGCGTGCGGGTCTGCTCGATCAATTGCGGGAGTCGGCGCCCGGCCGGTGCGACGCATTATCGGGCAGTCGCAACGTCATCGGGCTTCTCGTCGGCTGCAACGAACCGGCCGAGCTTCCACGCCCAGAGCAAGCAAGCGGCGCTCGCAAGCAATGACACCACCAGCGCCGCAAGCGATGCTTCGGGGCCGAAGCCGCCGCCACTGAGACGTTCGGCCGTACCCGCTACCGGCCGCGTGACCAGCGGGCCGCCGGCGAGGGCGGTCATGCCGGAAACCCCGGCCCCGACCACCCACCCTTGCACGAACTTCCATGCGGCATGCATGCCGATCGACGCCCAAATCCGGCCGGTCAGCAAATAG
>CBIHLI010000054.1:0-7586 GCA_966210575.1 uncultured Sphingomonas sp. | reverse complement strand
CGCGCCGTGCATCGTCTTCATCGACGAGATCGACGCGGTCGGCCGCCATCGCGGCCACGGTCTCGGCAACTCGAACGACGAGCGCGAACAAACGCTCAACCAGTTGCTGGTCGAGATGGACGGCTTCGAGGCCAACGAAGGCATCATCATCATCGCCGCGACCAACCGTCCCGACGTGCTCGACCCGGCGCTGCTTCGGCCGGGCCGCTTCGACCGCCAAGTAGTGGTCCCGCGGCCCGACATCGATGGCCGCGAGAAGATTCTCGGGGTTCACATGAAAAAGGTGCCGCTGGCGCCCGATGTCGACCCGCGCGTGATTGCCCGCGGAACCCCCGGTTTCTCCGGCGCCGACCTCGCCAATCTGGTCAACGAAGCCGCGCTTCTCGCTGCCCGCAAGGGCAAGCGCCTGGTCGCGATGCAGGAGTTCGAGGCGGCCAAGGACAAGGTGATGATGGGCACCGAGCGCAAGTCGATGGTGATGACCGAGGACGAGAAAAGGATGACCGCCTATCACGAGGCCGGCCACGCCATCGTCGCCCTCCACGAACCGGCGTCGGATCCGATCCACAAGGCGACCATCATCCCGCGCGGCCGGGCGCTTGGCATGGTCATGCGCCTGCCGGAGCGCGACAGCTATTCCTACCATCGCGACAAGATGTACGCGAACCTCGCCGTGGCGATGGGCGGCCGCGTCGCCGAGGAGCTGATCTTCGGCTACGAGAAGGTGTCCTCAGGCGCCGCTTCCGACATCAGCTATGCGACCGGCCTTGCCCGCGACATGGTCACCCGCTGGGGCCTGTCCGACGCGCTCGGGCCGCTGCAATATGCCGAGGCCGACGAGGAAGTCTTCCTCGGCTATTCGGTCAATCGCCAGCGGCAGATGTCGGACGAGACCGCCCGCGCGATCGATAAGGAAATCCGCCGCATCGTCGACGATTCTTATGAGCGGGCGAAGACCTGCCTCAGCGAGAATAGCGCCGAGCTCGAAACCCTCGCCCAGGCTTTGCTCGAGTTTGAGACGCTGAGCGGCGACGAGATCAAGATCCTGCTCGAGGGCGGCACGATCGACCGTGGCGGAAACGCCGGCTCGACGATCCCGGCGGCAGGCTCGTCGGTTCCCAAGTCGGGCCGCAAGCCGCGCCCGATCGGCGGACCGGCGGCCGCCGGCGCCTAAGCCGCTGCGAACGCTTGCGGCGATGCAGGCGGTTCTAGCCGAGGGTCCCGACGAGGATCGCCGAAAACAGGCCCAGCACGATCGATGCGAAGATCAGGAGCAGCAGTGTTCGCCACAATGCTCCAATCCGACCAAGCGCGTAGGTCCCCTTGAGCTGCCGATACATGTGGAACGGCGGCAATAGCCACAGCAGCCCCGCCATTGCCGTCATTCCCAAGGCGCCGAACAGCAGGCCGGCCACAACCAGCAGGCTCATGAAGCACAGCGAATAGGTGACGAACACGGTGTGGTCGTAGGGGCGGAAGCGGCGGCTGAACGGGAACAGCAGCCAGACAAATGGCACCGACAGCGGAATGATCAGCCAGCTGAACTTATAGGCGTTGGTCTTGAGCTTGTAGGCGACGAGCTCGGGGTTTTTGGCGGCTTTGCTGATGCTGGAGCCAACCCAGCCGGGGATTCCGTCGGCCTGCAGGCCCGCTGCGTCGATGTCGCCGTCGCGAACGCCTTCCATCGTTCGAATTTCATCGTTGAGGTCGCCGATGTCCTCGTTGAGCTCGGCCGTCGGCTGTCCCGATTTCTCGGCGGCGGCGCGCTCGGCCTCCAGCTTCGCCAGCTTCTGCTGGTTGACGCGCAATTCCTCCTCGATCCCGGCTTTCGCCTGCTCCGGAAGCCCGCTGGCGCCGTCGCCGAACAGGCTGACCGCCGCGAACATCAGGAAGGCGCTGAACAGGAAGAGGGCGATCGGTGACACGAACCGCGCCCGCTGGCCGTCGATATAGCGCCGGGTCAGGTCGCCCGGGCGCCACACGAGCAGCGGCAGCGTTCGCCAGATCTTGCCCTCGAAGTGGAGAGCTCCATGAAGGAAGTCATGGAAGAAGGCCGACAAGGTGCGGTGGACGTGCGCCTGCTGGCCGCAGTTCTGACAGTAAGGGCCGGCGAGCGGGGTGCCGCAGTTGAGGCAATTGGCCTCCTGCGTGTGGCCGTCAGCCGCCTCGCCGGCCTTTGGCTCGACCGCCCGTCCGAGCATTCCGCCCGTCACCGCTTCCCCGATCGCCTCGAATTCCGGCATTGGTCCCCCTTGCGCCGATATTAGGCGGCCATTGTTTGCCATGCTAGCTCCTCGCGCCATGAAGCGCGTCGGGCTGCTCGGCGGGTCGTTCAACCCCGCCCACCCGGGCCACCGGCAATTGAGCCTGGCGGCGATCGACGCGCTCGGCCTCGACGAGCTGTGGTGGCTCGTGTCCCCCGGCAATCCACTCAAGCAAGGCTCGGACATGGCACCCTACGAGGCGCGGCTCGCCTCGGCCGAAGCGATGGCGCGCGGAACGCCGATCCGGGTTTCCGATTTCGAGCGCGACGCCGGTACCCGCTATACGATCGACACCCTGCGTGCGCTGCTCGACCGCTATCCCGACCATCGCTTCATCTGGCTGATGGGGGCAGACACTGTTGCCGAATTTCATCGCTGGAAAGATTGGCGACAAATCGCTCAACTGGTTCCAATTGCGGTGCTTCCCCGCCCGGGCTATGATGATCGGGCCCGCGCGGCGCGCGCGATGGGCTGGTTTTCGGACTTTGTCCGCCCCGAAGACCAGGCGAAATGTTGGACGGAGTGGAGTCCACCGGCGATCATATTCCTTCGCCTGCCGACCGACCCCACGTCCGCTACAGCCATGCGCGCGCTCGATCCCGACTGGCATCGTCGATCGCGGTCCCCGGATACCGGGCCGCCTGATGACCGTGCGCCGACTGCATGAGGAGACCCCTTGGCCGATCGCACCGCTAAGCCCGCCGCCAACGGCGGTGAGCCCGATACCGTCGAACAGCTCCACAAGCTGGTGCTGCAGTCGCTCGACGACGACCAGGCGCTCGAGGTCGTGTCGATCCCGCTCGAGGGCAAATCGAACATCGCCGACCACATGGTGATCGCCTCCGGCCGTTCGACCCGCCAGGTCGCGTCGATGGCGGGCAAGCTGGCCGAGCGCATTAAGCAGCGGTTCGGGAAGAATGTGCGAATCGAAGGGCTTCCGGCCGCCGACTGGGTGCTGATCGATGCCGACGACGTCATCGTCCATTTGTTCAGGCCGGAAGTACGAAGTTTTTACAATTTGGAACGAATGTGGGCTTTCGGCGATGATGCGCTGAGTGCAACGGCCACTAGCGGGTGAGGGCGATGCGTCTGACGGCGGTTCTGTTCTGGCTTCTGGCGTTGCTCGCGCAGCCCGCTGCCGCGCAATCGCCGCTCGCCGCGCACCTTCAGCAGCAGCTGTCGATGCTGGTGACAACCAAGTCGGCCGACGTCGGCATCGCGGCGATCGACCTCAAGACCGGCGAAACCGTCAGCGTTCGCGGCAATCGCACCTACCCGATGGCCAGCACCGTTAAGCTCGCCGTCGCGGCAACCTATTTATCCTATGTCGAAAATGGCGAGCGCTCGCTCGACGAGACGATCGGCGGCCGGTCCGCGGCGAGCCTGATGCGGGCGATGATCGTCCGCAGCGACAATCGCGCCACCGACCTGCTGTTGCGCAACCTCGGCGGCCCGAGCACCGTCCAGAAGTGGCTGGAATGGCACAAGGTCGACGGGATGCGGATCGACCGCACCATCGCCCAGCTGCTCCACGCCAAGCGCGACCTTTACGAAGATTTGGACTCCTCGACTCCGCTGGCGATGGCGACATTCCTCAAGCGGCTCGACAAAGGCGAACTGCTGAAGCCGCAAAGCCGCAATTACCTGCTCGACCTGATGGCCCAGTGCACGACCGGCAGCAACCGGATGAAGGCGCTGCTTCCGGCCGGATCGGTCGCCCACAAGACGGGCACCCTCAACGGCTACACCAGCGACGTCGGCTTCTTCAGGTTGCCGGACGGCCGCCGGGTGGCGATCGCGATTTTCGCGCGCGGTGGAAGCAATCGGCCGCGGGCGATCGCCGAAGCGGCGCGGGCGGTCTATGACGGCTTCCTCGCGGTTGTCCGCTGGCCGTACAATGCTCCGCGCGCCCTGAACGCGCCTTAAGGGCTTGCTCCTCCACATCGTCGCTCGCGGGAAAATCGGTCGCTGCGCGGAGGCCGAGCTGGTCGACCGCTACCTGAGGCGCATCGCCTGGCCGGTGAAGCTGACCGAACTACCCGACAACGGCCGCGCCGCTCCGCCGCTGCCGCCGAACAGCGTCAGTATCTTGCTCGACGAGCGCGGCGAGGCGCTTTCGTCGATGGAGCTGGCCCGCAAGCTCGAGGAATGGCGCGACGGCGGCAAGCGCGAGGCGCGATTTTCAATCGGCGGCGCCGACGGCCACAGCCCCGGCGACCGTGCGCAAGCGAACCTGCTGCTCTCGTTCGGCCAGGCGACCTGGCCGCACCTCCTCGCCCGGGCGATGCTCGCCGAGCAGCTGTTCCGGGCGACGTCGATCCTTGCCAATCACCCCTATCATCGCGAAGGCTGAGCCAATGTTAAAACTCGGCGCAGCCTTGCTCCTCATCGCCAGTTCGGCGGCGCTCGGCGCGAGCGCTCCGTTGCAGCCGGAGCTTCTGCCGATCGACCTCGAGCTTCGCCAGGCCCGGAGCGACGCTGCCGCGGCCGAAGCGCGGCAACGGCGGTTCGAAGCGGCGGCAACCAAGGCCAGCGACCTAGCCTCACGGCTTCGCGCGCAGCAACTGGCTGCAGCCGAAGCGATCGCCGTCGCCGAAGCGCGGATCAGCGCCGCCGATGCCGAAGCGCGGCTGATCCGCACCTATCTTGCCGTGCAACGCCAGCGGCTTGCCGCCGAGCAGGCCCCGGCCAGCTCGCTGCTCGCCGGGCTGGCGCTGATGGCGCGCCGGCCGCCGATCCTACTGCTCGCCGATTCCGGCTCCGCCGAGGAGCTGGTCAAGCTGCGGCTGCTGATCGCGGCGACGACTCCAGCCATCCAGGCCAGGACCGCGGCGCTGGCTGACCAGCTCGACCGCGGCAGCCGGCTCGAGCGGGCGGCGCTGCAGGCGCGCTCGGCGATGGCCGGGAGCCGGGACGAGCTCGCGCGCAGGCGAACTGCGTTCGCCGAGCTCGAGGCGAGGGCAGTGCGCCTTGCCGAAGGCCGGGGCGCCGAGGCGCTCAGCGCGGGCGATGTCGCCATTGCCAGCGAGGAACGCCTGTCGGAGCTCGGGCGGGCGGCACAATCGGGGCGGTCGGCGAACGAGCTGGCGCTCGAGCTGGCCGGGCTCGGCCCGGCGCCGCTGCCTCGCGCCGGCAATTCTCAGCAGACCGAGCTTGCCTACGTGCTGCCGTCGGCGGCGCCGGTGATCGACGGCCTGGGCGCCGTCAGCGCCGCCGGGGTACGCTCGCGGGGCGTGACGTTGGCCACCCGGCGCGGCAACGCGCTGGTTGCGCCGGCGGCCGGCCGGATCCTGTTCGCGGGGCCGTTCCGCGATTATGACGGGGTCGTGATCATCGACCACGGCCGCGGCTGGAAGAGCGTGCTGGTCAACGCCGGCTCCAGCCTGGGCCGCGGTACGGCCGTCAAGCTCGGCGATCCGCTCGGAATCGCTCTCGGCCCGGTCGAGGTCCAGCTCCAGCACGGCGGCAGGCCGGTTTCGCCCGCTCTCATCGCAGGTTCATCTGCGATACTGTCAAATACGCGCAAATCCGGCTAAATCAGCGACGCGACACCAGGAACAACGCCATGAAACTCATCCACAAAGCCCTGCCCCCGCTGGCGCTCGTCGGAGCGCTGGCCTTGGTCCCGATCACGACCAGCTCGCTGGCGGCCGCCGACGTCGCCAATTACAAAGAGCTCGAGAAGTTCATGAGCGTCTATGAGCGGGTCAAGGGCGCCTATGTCGACCAGGTCGACGACCAGACCCTGATCAACGGCGCCATCGACGGAATGCTGGCGTCGCTCGATCCCCATTCGAGCTATCTCGAGGAATCCGATTTCGACACGCTTCGGACGACCACCGACGGCAATTACGGCGGGCTCGGAATCACCGTCTCGATCGAGGACGGCGCGGTCAAGGTTATCGCTCCGACCGAAGACACGCCGGCGTGGAAGGCCGGGGTCAAGGCCGGCGACTACATCACCCACATCAACAGCGAGCTGGTTTACGGGGTCTCGCTCGACGAAGCGGTCGAAAAGATGCGCGGCGAGCCGGGAACCGGGATCAAGCTGACCATCGTCCGCCCTGGTCGCGACAAGCCGTTCGACCTGTCGATGGTCCGCGAGCGGATCCAGCTTCGCCCGGTCAAGTGGGAGGTGAAGGACGGCATCGCCATCATCGACATCAACACCTTCTCGGGCAACGCCGCCGAGGAAACCCAGGCAGCAATGATGGCCGCCAACAAGGCCACCGGCGGTCGTCCGCTCGGCTATATCGTCGATCTCCGGTCGAACCCGGGCGGGCTGCTCGACCAGGCGGTCGAGATCAGCGACGTCTTCCTCAACCGCGGCGAGATCGTTTCGCAACGCGGCCGCGAGAAGGCCGATATCGAGCGCTATTACGCCAAGGCCGGCGACATGGCGCAGGGCGCGCCGATCATCGTCCTGGTCGACGCCGGCACCGCCTCGGCCGCCGAAATCGTCGCCGGCGCGCTGCAGGACCAGCGACGGGCGCTGGTCATGGGCGAAAAGAGCTTCGGCAAGGGCAGCGTCCAGACGGTCGTCCAGACCGGGCCGCGGAGCGCGCTCCGGCTGACGACCGCGCGCTATTACACGCCGTCGGGACGCTCGGTTCAGGCCGGCGGAATCGACCCGGACATCTCGGTCCCGCAGCTTTCCGATCCGGATTACAAGGATCGTCCGCGGGTCCGCGAGGCCGACCTTCGCCGCCACCTGCTGGCCCAGGCCAAGGCCGAGGACAAGTTGCTGGAGCAGGACGATGTCTCGAAGGATCCGCGCTTCGCGATGACCGCCGAGGAGCTCAAGAAGAAGGGCATCGAGGACTTCCAGCTGCAATATGCGCTGAACACCTTGAAGCGGCTCGCAAAGCCGGCCGCGGTCGCTTCCAGCGGCGGCCAGTCCAAGTCGCGGCGCTAGACTGGGCCGATGGCTGAAGCGACGCTCGGCGGCGGGCGCGGCATGATGCCAAACCTCGCCCGCGCCGAAGTTGCCCGGCTGATCGCCTTGCTGCTGCCGCTGGCTTTGCTCGGCGGGGCGCTGGGCTCGCAATATCTCGGCGGCCTCTACCCATGCGAGATGTGCTATTGGCAGCGCTGGCCGCACGCCGCGGCGATCATGCTCGCGGCGCTGGCCTTCACGGTACCGGCGGCGTCGGCGCGTTCGCGGCTGCTGGTCCTGCTGGCGGCGCTGGCAATCGCCGTTTCCGGAGCGATCGGGGTCTATCATGCCGGCGTCGAGCTCGGCGTGTTCGAAGGCTTCACCACCTGCACCAGCACCGCCCGGGCGGCGACCACCAAGGATCTCCTCGACCAGCTGATGAAGGT
>CBIHLI010000053.1:0-7656 GCA_966210575.1 uncultured Sphingomonas sp. | reverse complement strand
GGTGCACAAGCTTGCGGATCGCGGTGTCGAGCAGGCCCGACAACTCCATCGCGTAGGCGATGACGAACAAAGAGGCGAGCGCGACGATAGCCGGGCTTGCGAAAGCGGCTTGCACCTCGACCGGGCGAATGACCCCCGTCACAAGCAGAAAGGCGGCCCCGGCGAGGGCGACGACGTCGGAGCGGACCTTGTCCCAGATCAGCGCGGCGACGACTGCGGCGAGAACGAGCAGGGTCAGAACCTGGTCGAATGTCATCCGCTCGAACTGCTCCCTTCCGCCATCGTTCGGCGTAGCCCGAGGTGCCAAGGTCGCACAACGGCTCATCTGTGTTATGGGTGCGAACAATGCACGGATGGCCGCGAATCCGACCGAGTCTTGCAGGCGTTTCCCTGGCGGTGGCTGCTGCGGCGCTATTCGCCTGCCGGCAGGAACCGGCGGTGGAAAACAATGTCGCGGAGGTCGCTCCAAACCTTCCCGGCGTGCCACTGCCGCAGCCGCCGCTGAACCGCGAACAGTTGCTGCTTGCCGTACTGCGCTCCGCAAGCGACTTCGCGGCCGGCATCGATGACAGCCGCCGGCAGAGGGAACTCGCCGAGAAGAGTTTCGAATTCCGAATCCGCTTTGGCTGCGAGGGCCCGGCGAGCGATGGCGCGGACTTCGGCTGGTCGCTCAATCAGAACCGGCGAACCCTGAAGGTCATCGCCACGCCGACGCTTTCGGCAAAGGACGCTCCGGTCGAGGCGCTCGCCGGTGAACGCTTCGAAGGGGCCGAGGGCTTCTGGATCCCGCAGCCCTGGCTGCTGTCACCGACCTGCCAAAAGCCCCAACAAGCGACGGCTGATGAAACGGCGGAGCCGGCCGCTGCAAATTTGGCCGCTGACGACGCTGCCGGACTCGCCGAGGACACGGAGGCAAGGACAGTCGGAATCGCCCAGTTCTTCACCGCAACCGATCCGCGGACGATGCGGCGGTCGGGGCGTCCGTACGAAGCGACGACTCGGCTTGATGAAGGCGATGCGCCTGCCGGCGGCTTCGACCTGGTCCTGACCGGCCGTCTTAAACCGCTGCCCGACGGGCGGGTGATCGCCTGCACGCGATCACCGGCCGGCGGGCAGCCGATCTGCCTGATCTCGGTGGAGTTCGAGAAAGTGTCGATCGAGCGCGCCGATACGCACGAGGAGCTCGCCCACTGGGGTTCGGGCTAAGCCAGGTTCCAATCCGGTGACAGCAAGGCGCCGGGGAAGTGACTGCTGCACGCCATCACCCAGGTGATCGCTTCGCGGTCATATTCGTCGCCGGAACGATAGGTTTCGAAGAAGGCGTTCAGCCGCTCGACCCGCTCGGGCCAGCGTTCCCAGCTCTGGAGGCCGACCGACACGCCGTAATTGGCGAATGCTATGATGACGTTGCGCGCATAGCTGGCGCGGCCGAAATAGCCGGGCGGGTCGACCCACAACCGGTCGAGCGCGTCGAACGCGCGCTGCGATTGCACCTTCGCCCAGTCCTCGTCGGGGAAGAAATGCGCGAGCCACAGCATCATTCCGAGGCCGAGGTCCTGGTCGATGTCGAGCCGCTGATATTGCCGGTCCATGATCGCCTTCATCTCGGCGATTTCTTGCGCAAGCTCGGTCTCGTCCAGCATCCGATAGGAAACGTAGCCGTCGAACGCGTCCATCGCGCCGAGGCCATAGCCGGGGTAGGGGGCCGACAAATCCTCTTCCATCTTCCAGATGACGCCGGTGCCCGGGATCACGAACGGTCGATGAATGTCCTTGGCGACCCGAATGCCCTTGTCGCGATACTCGTGCTCATGCTCGCCGAGGCAGGCGAGCGCGTAGAGCCACATCGCCAGATAGTGGAAATATTGGCCGTCGCGGTCGGCTGCCTCGCCGATCCGGTAACCGCGCGGCCGGCCGAGGACGCGATCAACGTCGGCGACCAACGCCTTGGCCGATTCCAGCCATTTGTCCTCACCGGTTTCGCGATAGAGCGAAACGTAGAGGACGAGGCCGAAGGCGTCGGTCCACAGATAGCGCCGGCCAGTGGGCCAGATGCGCTCATCCCGCATCCAGTCGAGCTTGCTCAGGACATAGTCGATATCGCGCTGGGCCATGATCGCGTGCGGCTCACCAATGAGCCGCGCTGCTACGGGTTCCGACGAAAGCGGAGTAAGGCTAGGGGAGCGAAATGCCGCTCTACCAGCTTGCTGACCTCGTTCCGACGCTCAGCGGTGGCGCCTGGGCCGCACCGTCGGCCGACCTGATTGGCGACGTTCGCCTGGCCGCCCGAGCAAGCGTCTGGTTCGGGGCGGTGATCCGCGCCGACAACACGCCGATCGTGATCGGCGAAGATAGCAATTTGCAGGACGGGGCGATCGGCCATTCCGACCCGGGAGCGCCGCTGACCATCGGCGCGCGCGTGACGATCGGCCACCAGGCGATCGTCCACGGCTGCACCATCGCCGACGACTGCCTGATCGGGATGGGCGCACGGATCCTCAACGGCGCTTACCTTGGGCCGGAATGCCTGGTCGGCGCCGGCGCGCTGATCACCGAGGGCAAGCAGTTCGAAGGCGGCAGCCTGATCGTTGGGGTGCCGGCGCGGGTCGTCCGGCCGCTGAGCGATCCGGAGAAAGCCGCGATCCGGGTGTCGGCCGCGCATTATGTCGAGAAGGCCGCGCGCTACGCGGCTACGCTGCAGGCCGTCTAGACCTGCGCCCAACCGGCGCTAAAGCTGGCGGCATCCCATGTGGCAGCTGTTTCAATTCCCTCTCTGTCCTTTCTCACGCAAGGTCCGGCTGGTCCTCGCCGAAAAGGGGATCGCGCACGAGCTGGTCCGCGAGAACCCGTGGGAGCGGCGCGACGAGTTCATCGACCTGAACCCGGCCGGGGAAACGCCGGTGATGGTCGACGGCGAGGCCGGGATCACCCTGATCGGCAGCCAGCCGATTGTCGAATATCTCGACGAGACGGTCGACCGGATGCCGATGATCCACGGCAATGCGGTGCTTCGCGCCGAGATTCGCCGGCTGGTCGAATGGTTCGACGAGAAGCTGTTCCATGAGGTCGTCGGACCGCTGATGAACGAGCGGATGCGAAAGCGGCTGGTCAGCAAAGAATCTCCGGACACCCGAGTGCTCCGCGAGGCGATGCGGATCGCCAACAGCCATCTCGATTATGTGGACTATCTGCTCGACCACCGCCGCTGGCTGGCCGGGCCGGGCCTCAGCCTCGCTGATTTCACGGCCGCCGCCCAGCTCAGCGTCGTCGACTATCTCGGCGCGCTCGACTGGCGCGGCCATCAGCAGACCAAGGACTGGTATGCGGTGATGAAATCGCGGCCGTCGTTCCGGCCGCTGCTCGGCGAGCGGATGGAGGTCATCGTCCCGCCGCAGCATTACGATAAAGTCGACTTCTAGGGGAAGGATACTGCCATGAGTGTTGCCGACGCCACGCCCGACTTTGAAGTCGGAAGCCGCGATGACCGTGCTTTCCTCGGTCACCCCAAGGGTCTCGGCTATCTCGGCTTCACCGAAGCTTGCGAGCGCTTCTCATATTATTCGATGCAGACGCTGCTCGTCCTTTACATGGTCAATTATCTGCTCGTCCCCGGCCGAATGGAAAATGTGCTCGGGCTCGACTGGCTTCGCGCCAACATTTTCCCGGGCCTCGACGGGCAGCCGCTCGCCTCGGCGATCTTCGGCACCTACACGGCGCTGGTCTACGCGACGCCGATCCTCGGCGGGATCATCGCCGACAAGTGGCTGGGCCGAACGACGACGCTGATCGTCGGTGGCGTGCTGATGGCGATCGGCCACTTCCTGATGGCGTTCGAGCCGGCATTCCTGCTGGCGCTGCTGGCGCTGCTGCTCGGGGTCGGCGCATTCAAGGGCAATATCGCCACCCAGGTCGGCGAGCTCTACGGGCCGAGCGACCTGCGCCGCGCGATGGCTTTCCAGATCTTCTACATCTTCATCAACGCCAGCGTGATCATCGCTCCTTTGATCACCGGAACGCTCGGCCAGCGGGTCGGCTGGCACTGGGGTTTCGGAACGGCCGGCGTGGTGATGGTGCTCGGGCTGTTCATCTATCTGTCGGGGAGGCGCTATCTGCCGCCCGACAACCGGCCGGTGCGCGGCGCCGCGAAGGTCGCGCGCGAGAAGCTGACCCGCGACGAGTGGGTGTCGCTGATCGCGCTCATCCTGCTGATCCCGGTGCTAGCGATCTCGCTGCTCACCAACCAGGAAATCTTCAATGCCTATCTGGTGTGGGGCGACCAGCAGTTCGACCTGCGTTTCATGGGCTATGCGATGCCGAGCAGCTGGCTGATCACGCTCGATGCGGCGGTCAGCTTTTCCATGCTGGTGGCGGTGGCGGCCTTCTGGAAATGGTGGGGAACCCGCCGTCGGGAGCCGGACGAGATCAGCAAGATGATCATCGGCAGCGTCTTCACGATCGGCGGCGGGCTGTGCCTGTTCCTCGCCGCCTGGCTGACGCCGGCCGGAGAGAAAATCGGCCTGTTCTGGCCGGTGATGTTCCACCTTTTGAACAGCATCGGCTTCGCTCACATCCTGCCGATCAGCCTGGCGCTGTTCACCAAGATCGCGCCGTTCCAGATCCGCGGCACGGTCATCGGCCTCTATTACCTCGCCTTCTTCGGCGCCAACGCGACGGTCGGCTACGTCGGCGGCCTCCATTCGTCGCTTCCGACGACCACTTTCTGGCTGCTCCACGTCGCCAGCGCGGCGTTCGGGCTGGTCGCCTTCGTCATCTTCAAGATGGTGCTGGGCAAGCGCATGGCGACGGGAGTTCGGGAGCAGGCCGCAGCTTTGGGCTGAGGCGCAACGTCGCCGCCTATCGCTCGTTTGAGCGGCGATGGCGGACGTCGTCACCGAAGGACTGCGCCGGGCGCTAGACGCCGAGCGTCGGGTCGAGCCGGCGGGCAACCTCAGGGCATCCTGGGAGGCACTGTTCGAGGAGGCGCGGGCGTGCCGCCGCTGCCATCTCTACAAGCATGCGACCCAGACGGTGTTCGGCGAAGGGCCGCTCGACGCCAAGATCATGTTCGTCGGGGAGAAGCCGGGCGATGAGGAGGATCTCGCCGGCCGTCCGTTCGTCGGCCCCGCGGGTCGACTGTTCGACAAGCTGCTCGAACAGGCCGGGATCGACCGCTCGCAGACCTACGTCACCAATGCGGTCAAGCATTTCAAGTTCGTGCTGCGCGGCAAGCGGCGGATCCACAGCAAGCCCGACGCCGGCGAAATCGAGGCGTGCCGCTGGTGGCTCGAGCATGAGCGCGAACTGATCAAGCCGCCGGTGACGGTCGCGCTCGGGGCAACGGCGGCGCGATCCCTGTTCGGCAAGGTGGTGACGATCGGCAAGTTGCGCGGCGAACCGCAGCAGCTTGCCGACGGGTCGGAATGCTGGGTGACGATGCACCCGAGCGCGCTGCTTCGAATGCCCGAGCCCGAGCGGCGCAGGGAAGAGCGGGCGCGCTTCGTCACCGAGATGAAGACAATCCGGGCGCGGGCGGAAAAGCTCGCCGCCTGAAGCTTTAGAACTCAAACCTCAGCGTCGCCTTCGCCGTCCGCGGAGCGCCCGGAGCAATGTTGTTGTCGTTGTGCGCTGTCGGGAAATAATCGGCGCCGAAAAGATTCTCGACGTTGAGCTGCAGTTCGATGCCGCGCCAGACTTCATAAAATGCCGCGGCGTCGACCCGCACATAGCCGGGCAGGGTGACCTGGTTGCTGATCGACGTGTAGGACTTGCTGCGAGCGATGACCCCGAGGCCCAGCCCGAGCCTGCCGGAAACGTCGTAGCGGTTCCACAGTGAGAAGGAATGCCTTGGCACCAGGGGGACCTTACGGCCCGCGGGAGCGGCGGCAGTTGTCTCAGTGATCTCCGCATCCTGCCAGGCATAGCCGGCCGCAACCTGCCAGCGGTCGCTGATGCTGCGCTCGAGCCCGAGCTCGAGTCCGCGGCTGCGCTGCTTTCCGGTCAGCACAATGCGCGTCGGATCGGAGGGGTCGGTCGCGCGGGTGTTGGAGCGCTCGAGCTGATAAATCGCCGCCGTGGCCAGCAAGCCCTCGACCGGCTCCCACTTGAGTCCGAGCTCGTAGTTATCGAACCGCTCGGGCTTCAGCGCTTCGCTGGTAAGGTCGAGCCCGCTGAACTGGTCGCCAGATTGGGGCAGGAATGACCGCGAGTAGCTGGCGTAAAGCGACAGATTGTCGAGCGGTTTGAAGATCAGCCCGAGGCGCGGCGAGAAAAGCTCGTCGCTGCGGTCAAATTCCGCTCCGGCGCCCCGCAGGTCGTCGACCCTGAGCTTGAAGCTGTCGAAGCGCAGCCCGGCGACTAGCTCGAGCATCGGCGAGAAGCGAATCTGGTCCTGCACATAGAAGGCGGCGATGGTCGCCCTGGTACGGTTGTTGGCATCGCTGGCGGTAGAGGCGAAGATCACGTCGACGTCGACCGTCGGGTCGCTCAACGGAACCCGGTTGCTGCCGAGGATAGTGCCGCTCTGACGCAGGTTGCGCGACCGCTGGCGCCCCAGCTCGAAGCCGAACAACAGGGTCTGGTCGACGCCGCCCAATCGGGTTTCCCAGATGAGGTCGGTCTGGCTGAACAGGTTCTGGCGATCGTTGCGGCTGTTGTAGGCGCCGAGGCGAACTCCTGGCTCGGGGTTATCCGCGTCCGCCGGCAGAACCGCGCTGTTCGGATAGATGTTCTGGTAGAACTTGTCATAATCACCGAACAGTATCCGGTTGCGCAGCGTCAGGCCCTCGCCGAGCTCGTGCTGGATTGCGGCGGTGGCAATGTTCACATCGGCCTTGGCGAAGCTGTCGTCGGGATCGCCGAAGAACGTGCGGTCGAAACCCTCGAGCGGCTTGCCGTTGAGCGATGGGATGCCGCGGTCGGCCGTTCGGCGGTCGTGCAGATATTCATAAGCCACGTCGATGCGCGTGTTCGGACCGGCGAGGATGCCGAGCGTCGGGTTCACCGCGTAGCGCTTCAGGTCGACGTGGCTGCGGAAACTATCGCCGTCCTCATACATGCCGTTGAGGCGTAATCCGAGGGTCTCGCTAAGCGGCTGGTCGAGATCGCCGGTGAGGCGAAAGCCGCCGAAGCTGTCGGCGGACGCCAGCAGCTGCCGATAGCTGTCGAGACCCGATCGCTTAGTAACCCGGTTGACGATGCCGCCGCCGCCGCCGCGCCCGAAGATCATAGCATTGGGGCCCTTCAGCACCTCGATCCGGTCGACGTTGTAGAGGTCTCGGAAATATTGGACGTCGTCGCGCATGCCGTCGACGAAAAAATCGGCGGTCGTGTTGTTGCCGCGAAGCGTGATCTGGTCGCGATTGCCCTCCCCGGTGCCGGGTGTGCCGCCTGGAACGAAGTAGAGGATGTCGGCGATCGAGCGAAGCTGCTGGTCCTCTATCTGGCTTTCGGAAATGACCGTCAGTGCCTGCGGGATGTCCTTGACGTCGGTGTCGGTTTTCGTCGCGGTGCTGGTCGACTTGACGCCATATTCCTCGCGCTGACCGGTGACGACAATGTCCTTGTCGGATTCGTCTGTGATGCCATTCGGCTTTTCTTCCGTCTGGCCGCTTGGATCGGAATCGATCGCAATCTCGTTGGCATGTGCTCCCGCGCCCA
>CBIHLI010000052.1:0-7691 GCA_966210575.1 uncultured Sphingomonas sp. | reverse complement strand
CGTTCGCCAACGCCGCTAACTTCGTCGAGCCCGGCGGCTGGCTGGTGTTCAACAAGCTCAAGGAACGCCTCGGCGAAATGGGCGAGGCTGAGCCCGCCTACCGCCTCGAGGTCGAGCTCGATGACCAAGTCATCGGCCTCGGCATCCGCGGCGACCGGGCAGTGACTCGCGAACGGCGGACCTTGCTTGCCCGTTACCGGCTGGTGACCGTGGCCACCGGCCAGGTGGTGCTCGACGCGACCGCCGGCTCCGATGCCGGAATCGACGTCGTCAGCTCCGAATATGCGACGGTTGCCGCCGAGCAGACCGCCGAGGAACGGCTGGCCGATGCGGTCGCCGACCAGATCGTTGCGCGTCTCGGGCTCTACGCGACGCGCAGCGCCGGCGGGCAGTGAAGTCCTCGAAGGCAACGCTGGGTCGGGCGCTCGACCGCCCCGACCCGGATGTCCGCTTCTATTTGCTCTACGGCCAAGACGAGAGTCAGTCGCGCGCGTTCGGCGATCGGCTTCTCAAGGGGCTCGAAGCCGAGAAGTTCGTCGTCACGGCCCAGGCCGCCAAGTCCGACCCTGCCCTGCTCGCCGACGAAGCCAGCGCCATCGCCCTTTTCGGCGGCAAGCGGGCGATCTGGGTCGAGCCGGCTGGCGACGAGATTACCGATGCCGTCGAAGCCCTGCTGCAAGCGCCGGCCGCGGAAAGCCCGGTCATCGCCATTGCCGGCGCGCTGCGCAAAACGTCGCGGTTGGTCCAGCTTGCCGAAGCCCACGGCCAGGCGCTGGCGCACATTTCCTACGGACTGAGCGAGCGCGATTCGGTGCAGCTGGTCGGGGAGCTGGCGCGGAGCGAGGGGCTGCGTCTCGGTCCGGGCATTGCCGGGCGAATCGCCGCGGCGGCTGGCAATGACCGTGGCGTTATTGGCCAGGAGCTGGCCAAGATCGCGCTCTACCTCGGGGCGACCGCCGAAGCCCCGGCCGAAGTCGATCGCGACGTGATCCACGCGATCGGCGCCGGCAATGACGGCGATCCGCTTCGGCTCGGCGACCTGGCGCTGGCCGGGGATCTCGCGCAGCTCAGCCACGAGCTGGACGCAGCCGCCGATGCAGAGCCGATCACCGTGCTACGAGCGCTCCAGCGGCGGCTGGCGATGCTGGCCCCGATCCGCGCCCGCGTCGATCGTGGCCAGCGGCCCCATGACGCCGTGGCGTCAGCCGGCAAGTCCGTGTTCTGGAAGGAGAAAGACCTGGTCGAGAAGCTCGTCACCTTGTGGGATTCGAGGGCGCTCGCGCGGATTCTCGAGCGCTCCGGCGAGATCGAGCGGCGGTTGATGCGGCCCGATTCGCCGCCAGCCGGCGAGGCCCTCGAGGAAGAGCTGGTGGCGATCGCCAGGACGGCGCGCCGGCGTTAGCCTAGATTGCTTCGCCCGACAGGCGCTGGCAGAGCATGTCGAGCTGGTCGAGGCTCGAATAATGCAGCGTCACCGTGCCGCGCTGCCCGTCGTGGGCAACCTTGACCTTGACCCCGAGAAGGTCGCCGAGCTGTTTCTCCAGCGCATCTAGGTCGGCGTCGCGCCGCACCAGGCGGGCGCTCGCCCGGCCGATCGCTTCGGCAATCCCCGGCTTGTGGCGCTTCGCCAGCGCCTCCGCCTGGCGCACCGACAGGCCCTTGGCGACGATTTCACGCGCCAGCTGTTCGGGATCCTCAGCCGTGGCGATCGCTCGCGCATGGCCCATACTGATATCGCCTTGCAGTAGCGATTGTTTCACCGCGTCCGGAAGATCGAGCAATCTCAATAGGTTGGCAATGTGGCTTCGCGATTTATGCACGAGCTTGGCGACCTGGTCCTGGGTATGGCCATAACGCTCGACCAGTTGCCGATAGCCCTCGGCCTCCTCGATCGCGTTCAGGTCCTGGCGCTGGACGTTTTCGATCAGGGCGATCTCGGCCGAGGTCGAATCGTCAATCTCGCGGACGATGGCCGGGATCGCATGGAGTTGCGCCCGTTGCGCCGCCCGCCAGCGCCGCTCGCCGGCGACTAGCTGGAAATTGACGCCGTCGGGGCGCAACAGCACCGGCTGCAGCAGCCCGCGCTCGGCGATCGATTCGGCAAGCTCGGCGATCGATTGCTCGTCGAAGTGCATCCGCGGCTGGGCGGGATTCGGGCGGATTCGGGCGACTTCGATCTCGCGGACCCCGCGCGCGGCGTCGCCCGATTGCGGTGCGGGTTCACCCTGCTGCGGAGAGGCTCGCACCGCTTCGTCGAGCAGCGCGGCGAGGCCGCGGCCGAGCCCGGATGCTTTCTTCTCGCTCATGCCGCCTCGGCGCGGCGCGGGAGCCTCGCCATAAGCTCGCGAGCCAGGCTCACATAGGCGGCCGACCCCGGGCATTTGAGGTCGTAGATCAGCGCCGGCAGGCCGTGGCTCGGCGCTTCCGACAGCCGCACATTGCGCGGAATGACGGTATCGAACACCACTGGACCCAGGCAGGCGCGAACGTCGTCGGAAACTTGCTGCGACAGGCGATTGCGCCGGTCATACATGGTCAGCGCGACGCCGAGGATCGAAAGCTCCGGATTGAATGCAGCCCGGATCCGCTCGACGGTCTGCAGCAGCTGGCTAAGCCCTTCCAAAGCAAAGAATTCCGCCTGCAGAGGGACCAGCAGATGGCGGGCCGCGACCAGACCGTTGACCGTCAACAGCCCGAGCGACGGCGGACAATCGACCAGGCACACGTCCCAGCGCCCGGCCGGGGTCGCGCTCAGCGCCTTGTCGAGCCGGTGAGCCCGATCCTCGAGCGCCACGAGCTCGACCTCGGCGCCCGATAGGTCCATCGTCGCCGGCAGCAAGTCGAGCCTTGGCACCCGCGTCGGGACAACGCTGTCGACCACTTCCGCCGAACCGATCAGGGCGTCGTAGCTCGACCGCTCGCGCCGCGATTGCGGCACGCCCAGCCCTGTGGATGCATTGCCCTGCGGATCGAGGTCGACGAGCAGCACCTTCCAGCCGATGGCGGCAAGCGCGGTGGCGAGGTTGATCGCTGTCGTCGTCTTGCCGACGCCGCCCTTCTGGTTCGCGATCGCGACGCGAATCATCGCCCACCCCTCGCTTTCACCTTGTGCAGCAGCAGGATCTCGGACCCGGGATCGGTGCGGCTCGGCACGATTGTCGAGTCACATTGCCAGTTTCGCCGCGCCTCGGCCAGTTCGGATTGGCCGCTTCGGCCCCTGGGAAGCACCCAGAGCGTTTTTCTTGTGGACAGATGCGTGGATATCGTCAGCAACTTGTCGAGCGAGGCTACCGCGCGCGCGGTGATCACGTCGAACGTGCCGCTCACCCTTTCGACCTTGGCGGCCGCGACCATGACTCGCGGCGCGAGGGCGAGCTCGGCGATGCAACGCTGAAGGAATTCGGAGCGGAGCCGGCGCGGCTCGATCAGCAGCACCGGCCCGGTAACGAGAAGCGCAACCACCAGGCCCGGCAAGCCCGCCCCGGACCCGATGTCAGCCCAGGATGCGCCCTCGCGCGGCTCGAAGCGGATTAGTTGCGCCGAATCGAGGATGTGCCGCCGCCACAACGAATCGAGAGAGGACGCAGAGATCAGATTTTGCTGCTTGGCTTCATCGCGCAGAAGCTGCGCATAGTGCTCCAATCGATCAGATGTTTCACGTGAAACATCTCGGCCGCTGACCTCGGCCAGCTCGTCGATCATGCCGCGGCGCGGCAGGCGGCGACGTGCAGCGCAGAAAGCGCCGCCGGGGTTACGCCGGCGATGCGCGCGGCCTGGTCGAGAGTCTCGGGCCGCGCTGCCGCTAGCCGTTCGACCATTTCGCTCGAGAGGCCCGGTACCGCGGAATAGTCGAACCCGCTACCCAGCGGCACGCGCGAATCGCGCTGAATCGACTCCCATTCGCGCTGCTGACGCTCGAGATAAGGCGCGTAGAGAGTGTCGGCGGAGCCTTCATCAGTTTGCGGCCAGTCCGGGCTCGCGCGTTTCTCGAAATGGGCGACGATCCAGTCCCGGCGTCGGACTGAAACGCACCCGGCATTGAGCGCCATTTCTCCCAGCCGGCTGGTGGCATTGTCGGCGCGAAGCGCGAGGCGGTATTCAGCACGAGCGGTCATCATCCGATAGGGCTCGCTGACCCCCTGCAGGGTCAGGTCATCGATCATCACGCCGATGTACGAACTACGGCGATCGAAGCGGACCGGATCGAACTCGAGCGCGCAGGCGGCCGCGTTCAGCCCCGCGACGAGCCCCTGAGCCGCGGCCTCTTCATAGCCGGTCGTGCCGTTGATCTGTCCGGCGAGGAACAGGCCGCCGACGTCCTGCACCTCGAGCGTCGTCCCGAGCCGGCGCGGGTCGACGAATTCATATTCGACCGCATAGCCTGGCCGGACGATCTCGGCCCGCTCGAGCCCGGCGATCGAGCGAACGAAGTCGCGCTGGACGTCTGCGGGCAGCGAGGTAGAGATCCCGTTCGGGTAGACCAAGGGATCGCCGAGGCCCTCCGGCTCGAGGAAAATCTGGTGGCCGTCGCGGCCGCCGAACCGCTTCACCTTGTCCTCGATCGACGGGCAGTAGCGCGGCCCCCGCCCCGCGATCGCGCCGGCGAACAACGGCGAGCGGTCGAGATTGGCCTCGATGACGGCATGCGTCCTGTCGTTAGTGCGGGTGATCGCGCAGGCCAGCTGCGGCCGGCGAACGCGGTCGTCGAGCGCGGACATCGTCCAGCAGTCGCCGTCGCTCGGCTGCTCTTCGAGCCGCGCCCAGTCGATCGTCCGCCCATCGAGCCGGGGTGGCGTGCCCGTCTTTAGCCGGCCCTGCCCGAGCCCGATGTCGCGGACCTGGTTTCCGAGCGCCACTGCCGAGCGTTCGCCGCGACGGCCGCCTTCGACGACTTCCGCCCCGACGAACATCCGAGCGTCGAGGAACGTGCCGGTGGCGATGACCAGGGTCCGGCACGGCAGCGTGCCGACGCTCGTCTCGAGGCCCTCGATCCGCCCGTTGCGGACCACCATATGAAGCGCCTCGCAGACGATCAGCTCGACGCCGCTCTCGCGAACGAATTCGGCGACCGCGTCTCGGTACAATGTTCTGTCTGCCTGGACCCGCGGACCCTGAACTGCCGGACCCTTGCTGCGGTTGAGCATCCGCCGATGGATCGCCGAATGATCTGCGGCGCGCGCCATCAGCCCATCGAAAACGTCGAGCTCGCGCACCAGATGTCCTTTGCCCACTCCGCCGATCGAGGGATTGCAGGACATCTGGCCGATGTCCTCGGCGCGGAAGGTGACGAGGCCGGCCCGGGCGCCGCGGCGCGCGGCCGCGCTCGCGGCTTCGCAGCCCGCGTGTCCTCCGCCGATGACCAGGACGTCGTACATGCGCGAGCGTGTAGCGAGTGATGCCGGAATTGTCAGTGTTTCACGTGAAACAGGACCTATTTGCCCAGGCAATAGCGGCCGAACAGACCGTCGAGCAGCTCCTCGACTCCGGCGCGGCCCGTGAGTCGGTTGAACGCGGCTCGCGCGCTTCGTAGCGCCTCCGCAACAATCACCAGATCGCCCGTTCCGGCCGCTATCACTAATGCGTCGCGGGCTTCTCCGAGGCAGTCCGCCTGGCGGCGATTGAGCGCCAATTGCCCCTCCGCTGGCAGCAGTGAGCGGGCGTGCTTGGCGATTGCTGCGGTCAAGGCTTCCCGGCCGAGGCCCGTCACGGCCGAAACGGCGAGCGAATCCGGCGGCGCCGGGCCGCGGTCCGCAAGGTCGGCTCGCGAATGCACGCGAATCAGGCGCGGGTGATCGGGCGCACCGCCCGGCTCGCCGAGCCAGACAAGCACGTCGGCCAGTTCGACAAGCCGGCGCGCCCGCTCGACCCCGATCCGCTCGACGGGCTCGTCGGAGTCGCGCAGCCCGGCGGTATCGGTCAGCCGAACCGGCACCCCGCCCAGCGCCGCCGCCACTTCGATATGGTCGCGGGTGGTTCCCGGCAGATCGGTGACAATCGCGCGCTCATATCCGACCAATGCATTGAGAAGACTAGATTTACCGGAGTTGGGTGGGCCAGCCAGGACGATCAACAGTCCATCACGAAGCGGATCGGAGCGAGGCCGGCCGAGCCATTGGGCGAGCTCTTTTGCTAATGCGCCGCACTCGCCCGAAAGCTTGGGATCGACGTCGACCGAATCCTCGTCGACATAGTCGATCGCCGCCTCGGCGCGCGCGGACAACTCAAGCAGGCGACCCTGCCAAGGCGTGATCTGCTTGCTGAGGCCGCCTTCTGCCATCAGCAGCGCCGCCCGCCGCTGGCTCTCGGTTTCGGCTTCGATGAGGTCGGCGAGCCCCTCGGCCTCGGTCAGGTCGATCCGGCCGTTCTCAAAGGCTCGGCGGGTGAATTCGCCTGGCTGCGCTTGTCTGAGGCCATCGATCCGACCAAGCGCGGCCAGCACTGCTTCGACTACCGCGCGGCCGCCATGGCAGTGCAGCTCGACGACATCCTCGCCGGTCGAGCTCGCCGGCGCATCGAAGCGCAGCATCAGCGCCTCGTCGAGCAGCTCGCCGCTCCCGGGATCGCGCAGCTCGCGCACCGCCGCCTGGCGCGCTCCCGGAAGGTCGCCTGCCAGCAAGACTCCGGCGCGGTGCGCGTGCGGGCCACTGACTCGAATCACCGAGATAGCAGCTGGCGGCCGGCCGCTCGAGAGCGCGAAAATCGTGTCCGCTGGCATTGCGCGGCCTTACCGCGGCTCGATCGGCCAGGAAACGATCAGGCGAATAGGCGTCCCATTCCGACGTCGGGGTCGACCCAGCCCTCGTAAATCATCCTCACGGCGACGTAGAGAATCACCGCCAGCCCGATCCAGGCGATCCACCGGTAGCGCTCGATGTAGCGAGCGATGATGTTGGCGGCGACGCCCATCAGTCCGACCGCGAAGATCAGGCCGACGATCAGGATTCCGGGATGCTCACGAGCGGCGCCGGCGACGGCGAGGACATTGTCGAGGCTCATCGACACGTCGGCGATCGCCACCGCCCAGGCGGCACCGACGAAGCTCTTGGCCGGGCGCAGGCCGGAGTGCTCGTCGCCAACGATCTCTTCCGACCCCCAGCTTTCGCCTTCGTGGTGGAGATCGCGCCACATCCGCCACGCCACCCACAACAGCAACAAACCGCCGACCAGGATCAGGCCGATCACCTGCAGCAGCTGGGTGACGATCAGGGCGAAGCCGATGCGCAGGACCAGCGCCGCCAGAACCCCGATGACGATGACCTTGCGCCGCTGCTCCGCCGGCAGCCCCGCCGCCAGGGCGCCGACGACGATCGCATTGTCGCCGGCCAGCACCAGGTCGATCATCAGCACCTGGAAGAAAGCGGCGAAGGCGGCGGGCTCGGTGATGTTCGAGAAGTCGTGGACGATTGCGTCCCACATCCCGGCGGGGCCGCCGAATCCCGCCGGAGCGGCATGCGCGGCGGCAAGCAGTAGGTCGAACATCAGCTAGTCACACCCTGTTGTGGAAAGCTCCGCAGCGCCCGAACGGGCCAGGCGCTTACTGGTTCATCGATGCGAAGAAGTCTTCGTTGGACTTCGCGTCCTTCATCTTGTCGAGCAGGAACTGCATCGCGTCGATGGTGCCCATCTGCATCAGGATCCGGCGCAGCACCCACATCTTGGTAAGCGTCGCCTGGTCGACCAGCAGCTCCTCC
>CBIHLI010000051.1:0-7712 GCA_966210575.1 uncultured Sphingomonas sp. | reverse complement strand
GCGACAGCTGGTCGGACAAGGTCGCGGGGCTCGACGCCGGCGCCGACGACTATCTCGCCAAGCCGTTCCAGACCGAGGAGCTGATCGCTCGCTTGCGGGCGCTGATCCGCCGCTCGGCGGGAATCGCCTCGTCGGAAATCACCGCCGGCGACATCCGCCTCGACACCCGCTCGGGCAAGGTCACCAAGGACGGCGAGCCGGTCAAGCTCACCGCTCAGGAGTACAAGCTGCTGTCCTATTTGATGCACCACAAGGGCAAGGTGGTCAGCCGGACCGAGCTCATCGAGCACATCTACGACCAGGACTTCGACCGCGATTCCAACACCATCGAAGTGTTCGTGACCCGTATCCGCAAGAAGCTCGGGGCCGACGTGATCACCACCATTCGCGGGCTCGGCTACAGCCTCGAGGACCCGACCGCTTGAACGACGCGGCCGCATCGGCCGAGACGCAGCGCGCAACCGGTCCGCGGAAGCGCCCACATATCGGCTCGCTGACCCGGCGGATGATCGGTGTCGCGGCGCTGTGGATCAGCGTGCTGCTGCTGACCGGCGGCTTCGCGCTCGACCGGGTGCTGACCAGCTCGATCGTCCGCAATTTCGACGACCAGCTGACCTATGTCCTCAACACCGCGCTCATCGCCGCCTCAGAGATCGGCCCCGACGGCGAGGTTCGATTCAACCGCCCGCCGGCCGACCAGCGCTTCATCCAGCCCTATTCGGGAGTCTATTTCCAGGTGTCCGGGGTGGGCGCTGACACCTTCCCGTCGCGATCCTTGTGGGACCGGCGGCTGCAAGTCTCGAGCCGCCATGCCGACGTCGAGCCGCATATCTACAATAGCAATGAATTTCCCGGCGAGCCTTTGCGGATCGCCGAGCGCGACGTCATCCTTCCCGGATCCGAAGTTCGCTGGCGCTTCCAGGTCGCGCAGTCGCGCCAGGCGATCGACAGCCAGATCCGCGAGCTTCGCTCGACCTTGTTCTGGAGCTTCGCCGCGCTCGGTGCCGGGCTGCTGGTGCTGGCCGCGCTGCAAACCATCTACGGCCTGTGGCCGCTGCGGCGCGTCCAGCGCGAGGTTGCGGCGATCCGGTCGGGGAAAGAGCAGCGCATTTCGGACAGCTTCCCGACCGAGATCGAGCCATTGACCGAGGAGATCAACCAGCTCCTCGCGCACAGCGAGGAACAAGCCGAGGAAGCGCGCCGTCACGCCGGCAATCTCGCCCACGCGCTCAAGACGCCGCTGACCGTCATTACCAACGCCGCCACCGCGGACTCGCCGGATCTCGACGACATCGTGATCCGCGAAGCGGCGATAATGCGGCGCCAGGTCGACCACCATCTCGCCCGTGCCCGGGCGATCGGCCGGCGGACCTCCGGGCAGGCGCGAGCGCGGGTTTGGGACAGTGTCGAGGCGGTGCAGCGGGCGGTCGACCGCCTGTACGAGGATGTGACCGTCGACATTACCGGCGACCGCGAGGCGTTTGTTCGGGTCGAGCGCCAGGACCTCGACGAGATGATCGGCAACCTCATTGAAAACGCGGCCAAATATGGCAACGGCCGGGTGTTCGTCACGGTCGAGCGTCGCCCGGGCATGGTCGACATCATCGTCGAGGACGACGGGCCCGGAATCCCGGAAGCGGAGCGCGAGGCGATCTTTGCTCGCGGCGCCCGGCTCGACATCGACAAGCCCGGCACCGGCCTCGGCCTCGCCATCGTCCGCGACGTCGCCGACATCTACGGCGGCAGCATAACCCTCGAACGGAGCGAGGATCTCGGCGGCCTGCTGGCCCGGCTCAGCCTTCCGGCGGGCTAGGAAATGGCCCCAAGCGAAGCTAGGGCGCGCAGACAGTGACCGCCACCATCCATCCGCTGCACGCCAATGGCGAGCCGTCGCTCGATCCGCTGATGCAGCTCGTTGCCGAGCCGATGAACGGCGTCAACGCGGTCATCCTCGAGCGGATGCAGAGCAAGGTCGCGCTGATCCCGGAGCTAGCCGGCCACCTCATCGCCGGCGGCGGCAAGCGCATGCGGCCGATGCTGACGCTGGCTTGCGCCGAGCTGCTCAACTATCCCGGCGCCCGCCACCACAAGCTGGCGGCGGCGGTCGAGTTCATCCACACCGCGACCCTGCTCCATGACGACGTCGTCGACGGCTCGGGGACTCGCCGCGGCAAGCGCACCGCCAACCTCATCTGGGGCAATGCCGCCAGCGTCCTGGTTGGCGATTTCCTGTTCAGCCGCGCCTTCGAGCTGATGGTCGAGGACGGCAGCCTGAAGGTGCTCAAGATCCTCAGCGCCGCCTCCAGCGTCATCGCCGAGGGCGAGGTCGAGCAGCTGACCGCCCAGCGCCGGATCGAAACCGACGAGGAGCAATATCTGTCGATCATCAGCGCCAAGACCGCCGCGCTGTTCGCCGCCGCCTGCCGGGTTTCGCCGGTAGTCGCCGAAGCCGGCGAGGAAGCGGAGCTGGCGCTCGACGCCTATGGCAAGCATCTCGGAATCGCCTTCCAGCTAACCGACGACGTCATCGATTATGCGTCCGACGCCGCAGTCATGGGCAAAGGCGTCGGCGACGACTTCCGCGACGGCAAGATGACCCTGCCGCTGATCCTCGCCTACGCGCGCGGCAGCGAGGCCGATCGCCGTTTCTGGCGCGCCGCGGTGGCCGGCGACCGGGTCAGCGACGCGGACCTGGCGCAGGCGACCGAGCTGATGCGATCGAGCGGCGCGCTGGCCGACACGATCGAGCGGGCGCGCTACTACGGCCGGCGAGCGATCGACGCCCTGGCACCGTTCCCGGGCGGCAAGGCCAAGACCGCGCTCATCGAGGCGGTCGAGTTCGCCATCGCCCGCGCCTATTGATGGGAACTTGATTCCGTCCCTGGGCTTTGCCACTCGCTAACCATGACAATTGCGCGGATATCCGAGCTCGACCGCCGGACGACCCAGTCCGGCCGCGCCAACAGCGGCATCTGGCTGCTCGAGTTCGAGCGAAGCGAAGGTCAGCGGGCCGACCCGCTGACCGGCTGGGCCGGCTCGGGCGACACCAACACGCAGGTCAAGCTCACCTTCCGAACGCGCGACGAGGCGATTGCTTACGCCGAGCGCCACAAGCTCGCCTACCATTTGGTTCCGGCCACACCGGTCAAGCTGAAGATCCAGACCTACGCCGATAATTTCCGCTAAGGTTGCGCCCGCCCGAAGCTGACGGCAATGTAGCGCCGCCGAGCTAGGGGGAAGGCTGTCCAGCCCAGTTGTTGTCGTCATCGGCACGCGTCCCGAAGCCATCAAGCTCGCCCCGGTCGCCGGAGCGCTTCGCAGCATCGGCATCACTCCGTCGCTGATCTTCACCGGCCAGCATCCCGGTCTCGAACCCGCTGACCACGGCCTTGGCGATTATCCGTCGGTCCGATTGGCCTGCCCGGGACAAGAGGATCCGCACGTCCACGTCGGCCTGGTCAGCGCCGCGGTGCAGGCAAGCTTGGCCACCGCGGCGCCCGCGCTGGTGGTCGTCCAGGGGGACACGTCGAGCGCGCTCGGAGCGGCGCTGGCGGCAAGGCTAGCCGGAATTCGGGTCGCGCATGTCGAGGCCGGGCTTCGAAGCCACGACCGCCGCCGGCCGTGGCCGGAAGAGGAGTTCCGGATTGCGATCGACGGGCTTTCCGAGCTGCTGTTCGCGCCGACCCAGCTCAGCGCCGCCAATCTATACCGCGAGCGAGTTCCCGGCCGGGTCCATGTCACCGGGAACAGCGGCATCGATGCGGTGCTTTGCGTACGCCAGGGGATGGCTGTGACGGTCGGCGACGGCGCGATGCCGCGTGTCCTTATCACCTGCCACCGCCGCGAGAATTGGGGCGACGGGATCAACGGGACCGCCGCCGCGCTTAAGCAGATCACGAACTCCGCTATCGCCCGGGCGGAGGTCATCCTTCACCCGAATCCTGCGGTTTCCCGCCAAGTCCGCGCGCAGCTTGCGGGCCAGCACGGAATCGCGTTTCGCGAACCTTGCGGCCATTCCGAGACTGTCGCGGCAATGCTCCGCGCCGACCTGGTGCTGAGTGACTCTGGCGGACTCCAGGAGGAAGCGACGACGCTTGGAGTCCCGCTGCTCGTGCTGCGCGACAAGACCGAGCGGCCCGAAGCGATCGCTTGCGGGAATATCGAGCTGGTCGGGACGGATTGCGACCGGATCGTCGCGGCAGTCCGTAGAAGGCTCAAGGGTACCGAGGCCATAGCTGCGGCGCTGCCGTTCGGCGACGGCCGAGCGAGCGAGCGGATCGCGGCGATCATCGGCGAGTGGCTGGAAGAGCGATCGGAGGGAACGCTGTCACCAAAATCTACGGCTGTCCCCCGGACAGCCGGATTTTGGTGACCCCTACGGGACTCGAACCCGTGTTTTCGCCGTGAGAGGGCGACGTCCTGGACCGCTAGACGAAGGGGCCGTGCTGCGAGCGAGGGCGCCATATGTGGATTGACGCCTAACTAGTCAATCGCTCGCGAATCGCCTTCATCTGATCGATCTCTCGCGCCTGGTTCCGGATGATTTCCTGGCACAGTCTGTCGATCTCCGGATCGGAGATTTGAGCCCTCTCGCACATCAGGATCGCGGCGGAGTGATGCGGGATCATCGAGCGCAGGAACTGATCGTCGCCGACCAGCGCCTGGGTTCGAATGCCGATGAATGCGAGGATGAACAGCAGCGCCGATCCGCCATAGACGATCAGGTTCAACCGCCGGTCGGGGTACATCGATCGCATCATCAGCGGCATCATCGCCGTCATCGGCGTCGCCATCATCACCGCCATGTAGAAGAAGTTGAGGTTGTGGATGAACTCGCCGAGGCTGGCGATCATCGTGAACATGATCAGGTACATCAGGATCAGCATCACGACGAAGCTGACGGCCAGCGTCGCATAATTCGTACGCGCCAAATGCCGGTCCATCAGCACCTCCTCAGTCGAGCCTGAGCCTGACGAACGCCATTGCGCCGACGGGGTTGCTGGCGCCGTAAGCCTCCTCCAGCGCTCGCGGCACGAAACTCATCGCGAACAGGCCGCCGGCGCCGAACGACAGATGCTCGGCGATCCGGAAGTCCCGCACCGCACCGATCGAAACCTTGCCGACGCTGTGGGCTTCGCCGTGTTCCCCGCCGCCGACGAGTTCGCGGTTCTCGGTGATCTCGCCGCGGCCGAACAGGGTCCAGCCGCGATGCTTGAGCGAGGCTTCGGCGGCGAAGGCATCGTCGTGCAGCCACTCGCCATGCTCCTCGATCGACTTGCGGCCCCAGGCGAGCGTTCCCGCCGCCTTCCAGCCCGGCGCGACCTCATCCGCCCACAAGGCGCTCGCCGACCAGCGCTTCTGGTCGACTCCCGGCTCGAGCTGCTCGGGTTCCTTGAAGTCGCCCCAGCTGCCCTGGAGCGAGAGCGTGCGCGTCGGGTTCCATGACAGCCGCACTGCGGTCGAATCGAGCGGCCCGGTTTCGATGTCCCAGCGATGCTGGTCGGGCTCGCGGGCGTTGAACCGGCTGGCCTCGAGCTTGAGCCTGCCGAAAACTGCGCCCGCTGTCAGCACGCCGAATGTGATGTGGGTCGAATCGAGCCAGTGGTGGGTGATCGGCGCTTCCGGCGAGTCCAGGATCGCCTCGCGGTGCATGAAGGCGGGCGGGCCGAACGCCGGTTCGCCGGGAAGGCCGCCATAGAGGAAGATGCTGCCCTTCGCGCCGATGGTCTGGGACACCGAGGCCGACAGCTCCATAAAGAAGTCGTGCGGGTGCTGGCGGTCGATCAGCGGGGTGATTCCGTCGGCGGTCTCGCCGCTGGCCAGCAGCAGCGGATAGCCGCGCTTGCCCATCAGCGGGTCGGGGCTGAGCATCGCCTTGAACTGCAGGGCGCCATTGCCGAGCGGGCGGCGGGCCATCCCTATCAGCATTCCGCTGGGGAAGATCATGTCGTCGCCGCGCGGGCCGGACTGATGATCGTAGACCAGGTTGACGACGCCATGAGCCATCAGAGTCCAGTCTCCGGCATTGGTCATCAAGCCCATATGCTCGGAGGTGTCCGGCTGCCACGCCGTGCCGGAAGATTCGCGGGTCATCGGATAGCGGCCGAGCGCCCCGGTCATCGTGTGCCCGCCATGCTCGGCTTCGGGCATCGCGGCATGGTCCATTTGCGAATGGTCCGGCTCTGGGCTTGGTTGTTGCTCTGGCTGCGGTTCGGGTGCTTGCGGTGCGGGCTCATGCTGGTGCTCGGGCTCGGGTTGCGCAGGCATTTCCATGCCGGGCTCATGTTGATGCTGAGCCAAGGCGGCGCTCGGCAGCGACGCGAGCGCGAGCGCGCTCGCCGCAGCGGAAAGGCTGAGTTTCACAAGTATCTCCAAAATCGGGCGGCGGCGCGAAACCGCGCCGCCCCCCTAGTTCGGGCTCAACGGCTTAGTGGCCGGAGTGCTCCTGATGGTTGTGCATCCCCTTCATCTCGGAATGCATTTTTTCCATCATGTCCTTGCAGCAGCACTTTTCATCCATCTTGGCGTCGTGCTTCTGACCAGACTGCTGCGCGGCCTGCCGATGCTGGGCATTCTGAGCATGCGCATCGGCCGGAGCAGCAGGGGCGACGGCGACAAGCGCCGCTGCGATCATATCAATCATTTTCGTTCTCCTGAGTTCGAAGGATGTGTTCGAAGTCTCAGGAGCGCTTCGGAGGGGGAGTGGCGATCTCGAGCTCGATGCCCGGAAGCGCTGTGTCGAGCGCAGGCTTTGCGGCCAGCCGATGGCAGGACAGCATGCCGACCGGCGCAAAATCGACGGCCGGAAGTGCGGCGGAACAGGGCATCGCGCAGTCGGCGGCGGTGCCCCGGTCATCGCCGGTCGACGGCTGCTCCGGACAATGACCCATCGGCATTGCCGCCATCGCGGCGTCATGACCGGCCGGTTCGGCCGGAGCTGCCGTCATGCCGAACGGCATCAGCAGCAGGGCGAGCAGCGAAAGCAGGCGCACGACAGCCGTCATCGCGCCTCGGTTAAGCGCTTGCGAAGGCAGTGACAACGGCACTTCAGTGACAGGCTTTCAGCTCGCGCCGCAGGAGCCAGTAATTGACCGGCCAGGCGGCGACGAAGCCGGCGGGGATGGCGAAGGCGATTCCTTGCCAGAACGTCCAGGCGAAGACCGAGGGCGCGGTCATTCCGCCCATTTGATAATCGACGAAGTTCATCACCACTTCCATCACGCCGATCGAAACGACTTCGCCGATCCAGATGATTCGCAGCGCCTGAAGCAATCCGACATGCTGACGGCGCATTACGGGGATCAGGCCGAGCGTCATTCCGGCGCCATAGGCGAGGACCGTTGCAAGGATGATGGTCGGCCAGACTCCGAGGCCCAGGCCGACGCCGATCAGAAGGCCGGTTACCTCGCCGATCACGCAGCCGGTGAGGCAGTGCAACGTCGCTTGCGCGGCGGTGCGCCAAGGCCCGCCGCCGTGGCCGTGATGGGCATTGGTGTGCTCGGTCATATCGGCGTCCTTCGCTTGGAAGTGGGCCTCGCGGCGGAGGCCCACCCCTTTCGGCAACCTGCGCTTAGCAGCTGCAGGGCTTGCAGGTGCACGGATTGCACCGACAGCCAGTCCCGCACGCGCAGCTCTTGCAGCGGCAGTCATTCGTCAGATCGTCTTTCATGTCGATTCTCCTGGTTGCTCCAAGCGAGCGAATCGCCATATAG